>DASPKQ010000030.1:0-8971 GCA_035627995.1 Verrucomicrobiia bacterium
TGTCCTAATTCTGGAAACAAAATAGCCAAAGAACACGGCGGCAAAAGGCACCATCATTACGCCATATCTGACGTTGAAAAGAGTGGCTTCAAAATTTGGTGGTGTTAAGTGAGGGATAAAAATAATTGATTGACCCAAGTAAAGCGTGATGACGTAAAAGAAGAAGGTGCTAACCAATAAACCACCGACAAAAAATTTGCCAACTTGGGGTTGCTTAAATAGATAGACAAAGAATCCGATGAAGGCCACCGTAAAAACCACAAGTCCCAAAGTGCTCATCATGGTCACTGCGTAATACAGTAATGAAAGAGGTAGATTTTGATATGCCGGCAGTTGCCCTTTACCCAACCATCCTTGCTGTTGTGATTTAGCGGAGAATTGGCTGTGCGTAAAATAAAGGGGATCGCCCAAAATTAAGAAGTCCCAGGTCAGCCACAGCACGATTCCAAAAAAGGCCAAGGTTCCGAAAAGGATTAGCATTCCTTCGGCTTTGCCCCAGCTTCGAAAGTTAAAGATTTTTCCGGTAAAAACATTTCGCCAGGATAAATTTTTCCAGCTCATCGGCAAATACTTCAGGAACAAAATTACCGCTTCCACTCCGACCAAAAACCATCCGTCGTACCGTGAGAGTGTGGCACAAAATCCAAAAAATGCGGCTAGCAACAAGTTAATAATTCTCGATTCATCATCCAAAAATCTCACAAAATAATATGTGGAAAGGATAAAGAAGACTATTAGGGGCAGTTCGGTCATTGGGGTTGCCTGTAGATACAAGATATTGAGGTTCAACATAAAAACTAAAGCGGCAAAAATTGAGCCAACTTTATTTTTTGAAATATGGAAAGTCAGTTTATAAATGTAAAGACTTGATATTACGAACGCGATTCCGGAAATAATTGAACCAGCAAGTCCGGAGCGCCAAAGTGAATTAAAATAAACTAATGGCAAAAGCAAAATATGAGGCAATGGAAGCCAAATTCCTCCCAATTGGGCAAAGCCTGGGGTCAAACTGTGCACCACACGTTTGGCAATATTCAAATGAGATTCAGCATCACCATAAGCCACAATGGCGTCAGTGGCGAAATAGTAAGCAGTGGCGGAAAACGCCAAAACTATTGATATGGTCACCACCCATTTTTCAGCCGACATAAAGGAGAGCTTTTCCTTAAGCTTGGTTAAACTCCCGGTATTTATTTGAAAATTAAGATTCAGATTCATATTTTGGCATTACAAACAAAATTGTTCCCGCTATGATAAACAAAAGCGCAAGTAACATTAAAGTAAATACCGCAAGACTTATGTACTCGGACAGGAAGTTGTTATACACGAAGCTGCTGCTTTGATTTTCAGGAAAAAATTTGAGATTAAATTTGAAACCCCAATCCGCTTCTAAAAATATTGCTTCTTTTTTAGGTGGAGCAGCGTTGGAAGTCACAGCTCCAATGGCAGCCACGGCGGACGAGAATAAAAACAAAACAAAAGTTATTAATTTAACTTTAAAACTTGGCCATTTATCAAGAACATATACAACAAAGAGCGCTAGAATTCCGATTGCGGGGATTAAATACCTGGGTCCAAATGCCCAGCCTCCCCAAGGATCAGCCCAGCTGGCATAAACCAATCCGTGCACAACCGGAATGGAGATTAGCATAAATCGCTCCAGTCCCCCATCCTTAAACGCTAGATACATCCCGATTAAAGCCAATAAAAATATTGGTGAGTAAACAAACAAACCTCGATCGATGGAAAAAAATAAAACCGAAATTCCTTGCGGCAATCGCTGTTCGTGGAAATATTGGGCTGGATAGTAGTCCTGCTCCTTGACCAAGTTGCTGTTTTCTATGCCACCCGTATCCACAATTTGTTTGTAATTAAGCAGACCGTGGCTTAATCTGGACCAGTGTCCAAAGTAATGATTATTGTAGTAGCCTTGCAAAGCTAAAAACATGACAAAGACAATACCGCTTAGAGCAGCAGCGGTTCTGAAGTGCACGCGCAAACTCTGACCTAGCGACTCAAAATTGAAAGCGGATAGTATTAAGTAAATCGGGACTGGCAAAAGCAAAATAGCATTCGGCAAATCAAAGAAGATTGACGCGCCATACGCGAGCCCGACATAAATTGCCCAGAGCCATGAGAGTCTACCCTGTTGCCTGAACTTGTAGACAGCGACAAAACCGCTGAATAAACAAAAGGCGGTAAAATGGTGCTGGTACAAAGTTGTGGCATATCCCCATGAGATACTGCCGAACATAAAAATTAAAGGAACTAGCAAGGATGACCACATCGCGAATTTTAATATCCGTCGCGCAATATAGTAGAGCAAGGCCATATTGGCAATTCCAAATAGAACTACCACAAAATAGGTAAAAACCTGAGACAAATTAAAAAGCTTGCCTAGTTCATAGAAAGGCAATACTAAAACCGAAATTCCTGGAGCGAAATAAATAAAGAATTTTCCGTTATACCAACCCACATCAGGGTACACCGCATCCGCGTATTCCTGGTTTAAGGCGAATGACTTATGCTCGCTTAAGTTCATTGTTAAAAGGAATCTGCCGCGCTCCGGGGAGAGTTCAAAAGGCTTGGTGGCCTGATCCAAGTTATTCTTAAATTCCTCTACCTGGGGATTGCCGTAAGCACCTCTTAAAGTAACGCTAAGAATGACCAGGCTTAACAGAAGCACTACAAATATGAAAAGTCTTTTTATATTCATGTTTTTTCCTTCCGAATCAAAACCTTGGATGTGCTAACAAAATTCCACTTAAGCAACGCTTCCATAAATAAAACTGAGGTTGCAACTGAAACTAAGTACACGCCAAGATAGGATAAAAGCAATATGGGATGACTAAATAATTCCTTAACCATAATTCTGCTAACCAATGGAAAAGGTAGTTTGTGCTGATCCTTAATAAATTCTTTGGAATAAAATTTCTCCAAATCCTTTTTGCCTTGTGAGTATCTCAAGCTCTGCTTTAAATGATCTCTGATTGTTTGCGGAGATCGGTAATAAATCTTGGCTTCAGGCTGGTATATAAATTCAAAACCTTTATCCAAACATACAAAATAGGAATAAGTATCTTCCGTAACAACATCCGGGAATTTCAATACTTTACCGAACTGCTTTGATAGAGCGCGGACCCGGCCTGAACACTGGAATAAATTTTTGCCTCCTTTATAGGTGGTCGTGATCTTGCGTTTAAGACCTGTGCTGTATGAAATAATTTTTTCCACCCAGGTCTCAGGTGGCATCGGAGTAAAACATCCTCCTACCAATCCCAGTTTAGGATTATCCAAAAAAGGCTGTACTAACAATTCTATAAGTCGCTCATGGGCTGGTAACACGTCACCATCAATCAAAACTAAGATATCACCGGTAAACTTCTCAAGAATCTGATTCTGCACCGCTGGCTTACCACTTCGATTTGCATTCTCAATAACCGAAATTACGGAATTACTTATTGATTTTGCCATTTCAACTGTTTTGTCGCTGCTGCCATCAGAGACCACAATAATTTCATGCAATGCAAAATTAGACTTTTCTTGTTCAAGCAAGTTGGACAAAAGAAAAGCAATGTTAGCTTCTTCGTTGTAAGCCGGAATTCCAATTGAAACTTTAGGCTTTTCGTTCATATTCGTCCTGAGTAAAAGCGGAGTAGTTAATACTCACTTTTTTAATTCTGTTTCCTTCCCTGATTTTTTCCAGCAATTGTTCTGCTTCTACCGCATATTTAAGAAAACCCTCGATCTTCTTGGCTACGTCCTCCCACTTATATTTTCTAACAAACGGACGAGTGGCTTTTCTCATCTTTTCTAGCAATTTTTTATCAGAAGCCAAGGTAAGTATTTGCTGTGAATAGTTTTCAATATCAAAAGGTTTGGATTTAAGACACACTTTTTCGGTCATCCACGTAGATTCTGGCAGATCGAATGCAACCAGCGGTAAGCCTGAAGCCAAAGCTTCTAAGGACCACAAGGATATTTCATCGTGCCTCGACGGAAAAACCACAAAAGCAGCTTCTCTAATAAGATCGACTTTAGATCGTCCGTAAGCCGGTCCAAAGATAGTGACTTTTTTGGTAAGATTAAACTTCTTAATCAAGTTCTGAATTTTTTTCTCATCAGGACCGTGTCCAGCAAGTACAAGTGGATATTTTATTTCATCTGAAATCAACGAATATGCACTCAACAATAAATCAATCCCCTTCTGGGCTAAGTCAAATCTTCCTAAAAATAATATATGTTTAGATTTTTTGCTTTTAATATCAAAGAAACTTTCATCAACTCCCTGTGGCACTTTTTTATAAATTGCTTCAGGGTTAAGTCTCAAAATTTTAGCAGTATCTGTATCTGAATAAGGTAAAAAGTACTTATAGCCTTTCGCTGCCTTGGCTTCTAACCAATGAAAAGGTAAAAAATATTTCCTGGTAAATTCTCTTGCATTAAGCATTGTTGGCAGGACCACAACTGGAATTTTCGTAAACCAGGGAGTAAAGCTAAATGAAGTCGGAGCATTCAAATTCTCCAAAATTACATCAGCTTCAATTTTCTTAACTACGAACGGTAGAGACAACAAATAAAAAGCGTTTGTGATTCTCGGACTGTGACTTACTATGCCAATATGCTTATAGGTAATTCCATCTTCCTGATAATCTAAATACCCGGGATACTTGGTGCAGTAAACAGTGACCTGATGCTTTTTGGCAAGTCTTTTTCCTACCTCTCGTGTAGCTCTGGCTTGACCTGCTCTCCAGAAAGGATTTTTTAGATTGTCCATGTCTAATATTGCAATTCGCATAATTAATCCTCTGAGAGCACAGGCTCTGAATTAAAGTTCCTGTCATTTAGCACATCCAAAAATGTTTCACTCATTTTCTTCCATTCAAAATTCGAAGCCCATTCTACCGCCTGCCTTCCCAGATCTTCACGCAATTCTTTGTTTTCAAGCAAAAGCAAAATTCGGTCTGCAAAAAGTTCTACGTTACCGTGTTCAACCAAATATCCAGTATGAGGATTCCTAATGCTATCTCTTAATCCCGGAACGTTTGCTCCGACTACCGGTGTGGCACAGGCATTGGCTTCAATTGTTGTTATTCCCCACCCTTCGATGTAAGACGGATTAACAAAGACCCAGGCTCGTTGTAATAGTCCGACTTTTTCTTCTTCAGAAACCCTTCCTTTAAATTCAATTCCATCGAGTCCCAAATCTTTCACCAATTTCTTAAGAAATGGTTCTTCGTCGCCGGATCCGGCAATGGTTAAGACCGCATCAGGTATGGTTTGTTTGATTTTTTGAAAAGCCTTAACCAAAACATCGACAGATTTATATGCCTTAAGTCGTCCCAGATAAAGCACGGAAGGTTTTAAGGATTTTTCCCCTGGTACAAATTTGCTCAAATCAACTCCATTATGGACGATTTCGATTCCGGATCCGACCAGACCGATATTCTCCATAGCTTCTTTAGTAGAAGCAGATACCGTAATGAATTTGATGTTGCGGTAAACAATCGGCATCAATCCCTTTTCCAAGAATTGGGCAAAAACCGCCAGCGGCCAGAATAAATATTTCCTGAATATTTCCTGATGTACGTGATGAACCACGCAGAATACCGGTTCTTTCACGAATAGAGGAGTAAAGAACGGGATTCCGTTTTGACAATCAATAATTAAATCGTACTTCCCTCTGAATTTGGTCAGGTAATATACAAACGCCCAGAAATATACGAAGTAAAACCCACCGCGACGGACAATCCTTATTCCGTCTACGACTTCTTCACGAGCAGACTGACCATCGTTGCCGCAAAACAAAGTGACTTGATGACCCAACAAAGTCCATTTCTTGGCCAGTTCATGTATATAAACCTCGGCGCCACCGGCATACATATGTTTGGTGTCACGCCAGTTGAAAACCAAAATTCTTCTTGTAAAATCGGATTCCGTTGACGGGACCTTGGTTCGAAACAGATCCAAAAAATCCGTACCGATTCTCTTAATGAACTTAAATTCAGGTTCGATTAGATGCATCAGACCAATGGCACCAAAACCAAGTACGCTGGAGAAGAAAATATTTTCAACAATCGAAGCAATACTGCGGTGATCCCAGACTATGCTTGCCGCCATAATAAATGAGGCCAAAAGCGAAGCAATTGGAAATTCATATTTCTTACGTGCGAGGTGATAAGAAACTATAACGTTCGTTAAAGTGAATAACGATATAGCAATGATGTAAATATTGGTATACGGTAGAATTGTCAGTGTTTTTTCACCAAGCAGCAATGGAATGGTCGTAGAGCCGAACGGGCCAAGGATTAAAGCTCCAGTAACCACTAAGAATAAAGAGAATCCAAAAATAGAAAGAAAAACTTTATTAGGATTTTTATTCAGCCCAGTTTCCCTGCCCACAAAGGTTGTCGTTAGATTGTTCGGCAGAGAGCCGAAGAAGTAAATCATTTTCCCAACCAAGGCCAGTAGCACGTATTGGCCAGCTTGAACGGCACTTAAATAGTGCTTAACCAAAATAATATCCAGGCTCAAAAATACCGTGGCGGAAAGTCCACTAAACAATGAGCCGAGATAAAAAGCTCTTGGGAAGGGCTCAGGGCTTCGTTGTACCTTTCCGATTCTTGGCAGAAGTAGATATGAAGCTGCGGCAGCCATGACAACGGAAAACGGAATGGCCAAATAAACTAGGTTGTTTAATCCAAGCACGACCAGGACTACCCCAGCCGCAAGTTTGCTAAATGCTTCAATCAGGACTACGGTCGAGACAGCGCCAAAAGAGAGATGTCCCTGCATGTATCCCCGATTAGCCGCGCCGATTATACCGAAGGTTAAAACCGGTGCAAAGAAGAGCAGGATGAGAGGATCGGAAATATTTAAGAAAGCGGAGAGGATTGGAACCCCGGCCACCCAAGCTAACGTAATCAGAACCGTAATAAGGAGAGCTGATTTGAAGAATGAAACAAAGAAGGCATTACTTGCCCCCGCTGAATCATGAACTGACAAATAAGATACGCGGTGGTTTATAGTGTTTCCGTATGCGGAAACGAACAAACTAATAACGTACCATAATGTGTTAACTAAAGTTACCAGTGCCAGCTGCTCGAAATTCAGCACTCGCCCCATGAAGGCGTTGAATAAAAAGTTAATAAAATTATTGACGGACAAGGCCATGAGCAACAGCCCGCCTGAGGAAACAAGTGCTCTGTTCCAAGACTCTGGCAACAAACCTCTTTTTGGTTCCTCAATAATATCCTTGTAGTTGATAAAGACTTTCCTGAGATGCAAGCCATGATTGGTCTTTTCCCAATAATGAGGTTTAACTATCAACTGATACAAAGCAATCACAGCCGCAAGCGAAGCCATAAACCAATAAACTGGTACCAGATAAACATACTTGATTACCGACCAGTGTTCCCGCTTGGCGCAACCAATCATGTAGTAATAAAGATATAAGAAATTACCAACGATCAATGAAGTTACCGCAATGTAAAAGATTATCGGCGGATACAACGCTTCGATTGTGGGACCCAAAGTCGCACGAGCGGCAAAATAAGAAATCGTCATCAGCCACAAGAATGGATTGATGAGCATGAAGGCAATTTTTCCTCCAACGACCAATTGAAAAACCAAGGCTTGAATTCCGCTTTCTTTAAAAAACTGTACTGGATGGCGCATATGCACCAGGTATGTTTGCATGTAACCCTTGATCCATCGGGATCTTTGGCGAAGCCAATTTTTTAGATTACTGTTTGCTTCCTCTAAGGTTGTGGAATCAATGATGGCAGTAGTTGATCCTTGCTTAAACAATCGAGCGCCAAGATCGCAATCCTCTGTGACGTTAAACGGATCCCAGCCGTGCAATTTCAGAAGATCCTTAGTCCTAAAATGATTGGAAGTTCCACCCAAAGGAATATAGGCATTGATTGACTGAAGCCCAGGTAAAACCACATCAAACCAAAGTGAATACTCAGCCGTAAATAGCCTGGTGAGTAAGTTGTGATGAGGATTGAAATAGTTCAATTTTGCTTGAAGACATACGACTTCGGGACCAACTCTTTGGAAGGCCAGATATGCTTTTTTGAGCTGGTTCGGTTCGGGAATATCCTCGGCATCGTAAATAACCAAATACTCACCTTGTGCCAAAGACAATCCGTAATTGCAGGCCTTAGGCTTAGTTTTGGGGAAACTATGCGGAACGATTACCACTCGGACATAAGGGGGCAGCATCAAACCTTCAGCAGCAGTAATGGTTTCCACATCATTTTCTTCCAGTAACAGCTGAACATCTAATTTGTTTTTAGGCCAATCTAATTTTTCGATAGCCTCTAAAAATCCAGGTAGGACATGAGCTTCACGGTATAGAGGACAAAGAATTGAGTAAACCGGCAATTCATTCTCATTAAGCTGACTAAGCTCCGAGGGATTAAAACTTAATTCCGGTGGAGCATTTAGACTTTTAGAAACGAGAAATAGATTAAACACAACATCGATGAAATAGATTATGCTCAGAATGGAGGTAAAAATAATTGCCGTACGCAAAGGGTACAGAGCAAAACCAAAAATCGCCAGAATAAATAGCGTCCAGACAAACAACTTCTGCCACGGAATTAACGTTTGGATGGCAGATATATGGTGCGGTAATGTGGAATGAGTTACGTATCTCTTACCTCTATGCACGTATCCTGCGCCGTGCATCGAATCGGCCTGATGGCTCTTGATGGCAACCGGCTCTGTTCCTTTAACCTTAAGCTTGACTGCGTTGGATCCTATTTCCCAAATTGCTTTTATTAAATCAATCTTGGCATCACCCGTTTTTCTTGGTTCAAAAATAATATCGTGACTTGCGATTTTGTATCCGGAATTTTTTGATTGAATCAAGAATTCAAGATCAAAGGTCCAGGGAGTAGGGTTAATTTTTATTTCTCTGGCAATGTGAGATTTAAATACTTTGAGGGCAGACTGCGTATCA
>DASPKQ010000031.1:0-4051 GCA_035627995.1 Verrucomicrobiia bacterium
TTGCCAAGGACAAGTTTTTCCACCTCAACAAATATATTTTCTGCTAATTTTAAATCTGTTTCTGGACTATACTTGTTGGCCAATAGTGCCGCATCAGCATCGTGGTCAACGGCGTACTGCCAGCCGTCGATGGTTGCATTAAGAAATTTTCTAACTTCTTCAGGATGTTCTTGAATGTAGTCTTCTCTTGCAAAAATCACTTGTCCGTACATTGGGATTCCATAATCTTCCGACCTAATAACCTCAACATTATAACCTTGCATCCTCGCAATTACGGGTTCAAAATTTATATACCCAGGCCATACGTCAACATCTCGCCTGAATAAAGGAGTCATATCAAACTTAACTGGCACTTCCGTAATATTTTGAATATTAACATTATTTTTTTTGAGTAGGGCCCTGTAGATTATTTCAGTGTCTAGTCCGTATTTAACTCCAATTTTTTTTCCAGCAAAATCTTTTGGATTTTGTATTCCTGATCCACTCAGAGAAAAGTAAACCACTGGGTTTGTTCTGAAAATAGCCGCAATAGCTTTTATTGGCACACCCTTGTCTCTAGCTTGTAAGACTTCAACTAATCCTCCTTGTCCGAAAGTATCAGAACCAGCAGCCACGGAACGAACTGGGTTTTGATCAGGCCCTCCAGGATACAAGGTTACGTCTAACCCCTGATAACTATAAAATCCCTTGTCTTTAGCAACATAAAACCCTTCAAAACCAGAACCATGGAGCCAGGCCAACCTTAAAGATACAATTCCGGGATTCTGATTTTGAAATTTAGCTTTGACTAAATAGATGGTAACTACTAGTAAAATTCCCAATAAAATTAGTAATAAATTGCTTTTTTTCACAGAATTAGGGTTAACTATGCTTATGTTAAGTATATCTTAATTTATCAATATTTAATAAAAAAAGCATTCACAGCTGAATACCTCTCTAAACAACAATCTCTTTTTTGGTCGGGGTGCTGGGAATTGAACCCAGTCTACCTGCTCCCAAAGCAGGCGTACTACCGGTATACGACACCCCGTAAAATCTTAGTAATTATATAGAATGTAGCAGTTTTAATCAATATTAAACCCCTCTGTTCCAGGAGGGGTTTAAATTAAAGTTTATTTTTCACTTTGATTTTTAATTTTTCACTTCTATTTTGAATATGGGTTTCAGATTATTAAGCCCGTTGGATAAATCTCATACTCTCCCACCAATTGCACATTGCTCAACTTATAACCCGCATCTTCAAACGAATCCCAGCTGGTAAATCCCCTCTTAAATCCGTCCTCCAACAGATATATGGTTGGGCTATTCCAGTACTTGATCAAAGTTCCTTCTTTGTGCGAAAGCGTCTCGTTAATAAGGAAGTGATTGGTCCTTCCTGCAACTTCTTCTTCTGTTAAGCTTTGTACCAAGCTAAAATCGTTATTGTAACGAATTCTGTAAGCCTCTGCGGAAAGCGGGATCCTCTGACCAATATCGTCTACCAAGTATACTGTGTTAGATCCACCAGCAACTTTGATCAGATCTCCAGCTTTTGCCACGTAAGCAGCTTGCGCTTGGGAAAAACTCAACGAATGAAAGCCAAGACAAATCAGCACTAAAAGCATGACTTTTTTAGCCATATTCGTGAAAAATTAATTATAAAAGAACTCCTGTTATTTCCAGATTAACAATAACGCAAGCTAAGTCTATTGGTCAAATAAAAACCCCTCTGTACGAGGGGTTTTGTTCAGAAACTTATCTAACTGCATCCTTTAAACCTTTGCCAGCACGGAATTTGGGAACTTTGGTAGCTGCAATCTGAATTTTTTCTGCTGGGTTTTGAGGATTAACTCCCATTCGGGCGGCTCTGTTTGAAACTGAGAAAGCTCCAAACCCGGAAATGTTGACTTCTTGTCCACTCTTTAAAGCTTCTGTTACAACTGCGACGAATGATTCTAATATTTTTTCTGCCATTGTTTTATCAACTTCCATTTTTCTTGCAATGGCGTCAACAATTTCTTGTTTGTTCATTGTTTCCCTTTCATTGGATAATTCTTCATTGCAACTATACCAAATCCATTATGAAAACACAATAAAACTGGCCTCTCGGCCAGTTTTATTAATTAGTTTCTGAAGTTCGTTAACGTATAATAACTATTATTGTTTGGATTTGAGTCTAAACTAACAGGATCAAATCCTACCGTTATGTCAGTTCTATATTCTCCCGATGTTCGAATTATATTCGGGTTCCAATAAGTAGAAATTGGAAAAGAAAGCACAACCTCCTGACCAGGTTCGAGCTGTCTGTTTACTTCTTCCGCGTATACCATAGTGTTGTTAATGTGAATTACTGTGATGAACTTATGTATTCTGCTTTGGCCGTTATTCCTTACTCCAACTAGAAATCTTGCGTTTCTGTCGTTAAGAATCACATCACCTGTCTCATATTCTAACCCTGTGATACTAATGTCTGTTGTTCCGGTACCAGATGTAAAAATATCGTTTGGGTTCTGCATCCTATAGTAATTTACACCTTGCTTTAAGGTACCTATTAAATCCATTTTCCAAATATTGTTTTCTTTAGTGAAAACCACTTCAATAGGATAAGAATAATTAGTTTCAGGTTGTCTTAGTGTTTCCGTCAAAAGTGCTTTTTGTCGTCCTTCAAAAACTTTTACGTTAGAATGAACCACTTCGGCATTATATACTTCATCTATTTCATTTTCTTCCATGGCTTTTTTCAGAGTAGGAAGCTGATTGATAAATTGAATGCTAGCTGAGCTCATATACGGATAACTTTCTTTAAAACTCGCATCAGGACCCAATTGATTATTCAGAATAAGAATTGCAGCAACATCCTCGGGACTACTTGCTTCCGCTGTAGGCAGCGCTGGGTAAGAATCGAGGTAACTTCTTAGAATTATTTGTTCACTTGCATTGTTCAAAGCTAGAGCGTCAGTTGGCTTTAAATGCGCTCCCTGCCTCGTTGTAATCACGGAATATTCCTGAAGACTTTGATCATTTGTATTAGCCAAAATTGCATCCGCAAAAGAATAGCCCCATGATCGGAGAACGTCGGGGTTTGGAATTCCCATTAATCCATTTGAAGAAACCAAATAAATTGTTCCGTTTCTATTAATAAGTACTCCTGGTCTATGAGCTTCGCTACCATTGCTAATATCAGCATCACTTTGGAGAAAAGAGACATCTCCTGTCAATGCTTTTCCAAAACTAAAACCCAAAGCTCGAAAAACTTCAGCCGAAACAAAAGCACTTCTTTTACCATTGGAAATAAGATAACATGTTCCCTTATCATTACCCCGATCTGAACAAACAATTTTACCATCCCGAGGTGGAATAAAATTTCCTTCATTCAGAGCCAAGTCATCAGCGTTTGCCGGAACAACTCCTGACCAAGTATTAAAACCATAAGAAAGAAATGCTGCCTCTGAGGTGTAAGCACGTCGCTGACCTTCTGCAATCATATAAATAGTGCCGTTGCTAATTACGTTTGTCCCTGGAGCATGAGGTGCGGCTAAAGTATAGTTCAAAGGAATAAAGTTACCGAACAAAACAAAAACAACACTAAATAGGCTGAATTTACAAAGCTTATTCATATAAATTTATTAATACATTATCCACAGCATAAATCCAAGCCCAAGCAATGTCAAATTAAAATAGGCTAAGCTTAGCCTATTTTTTTTCTTCTTTATTCTTTTTTTCCATTTTTTCTTCCGCTTTCACTTCGTCCTTTTCATCTTTTGCCACATTATCTCGGGCCTTCTCTTCTTCTGGGAGTTGCTTATACAACGTTCCCAAAACTCCATTGATAAACTTACCACTACTCTCTCCCCCAAAGGCCTTACCTAATTCCACCGCTTCATTAATTGCTACTTTAGGAGGAACTTGCTTGGCAAACATTAGTTCAAAAATTCCCAACCGTAAAATATTTCTATCAACAATCGTAATTTGATCGATTGGCCATTCCGGAGCAGTCTCTTTAATAATGCCATCGATCTTGGTCATATTATCGTTGACACCTTTTATTAGCTCAAATACAAAAGCGGGATCA
>DASPKQ010000032.1:0-5632 GCA_035627995.1 Verrucomicrobiia bacterium
ATTGCATTTGTTTCTTAGAATCTAAGCAGATTCTTTGGCTGTTTCTGCCAGCGCATAGCGGTCTTTACCAACTTTTTGGAAAAACTTTTTATTGGATAAGCCGACCAAAATAGTATTTCTCTTAACAAACCTTCGTTTCAAAACTTCAGAAATAATTTCATCGCGGCTTAATGGACGCGCTGAAGATTTAAGAACTTCTTTAATAACTTCGGCTACGACACCTTTTTTGTATCCCCATTCGGTCAAAGCGTAGATTCCGCGACCGATCAATACGAATCTGGAATCTTTAATCAGTTCATTGTGAACGGTTTCCTGATAAGCCACACGCTCATCGAATTTCCGTTCGTTAATTAACTTTGTAATTTCGGAATAATGCTCTGGTTTACCATGATGCTTTAGCACTAAGTAAGCTTTGTCCCCAACATCCCGTGGCTTTACCTCGGCCCAATCCTTCAAACCAATTTCAAAAAAAGGATTGATTTGAATATTCTTGGCAATGTCAAGGTAACTTTTAAGAACTCTGTCGTTAAGTTCAAAAGTATGAGTTTTAAAATGCTCGCTGTTTTTAAATTCAGCGTTTAAATCTTCCTGCTTCATAACCTTGCCGTGATTGGACAGTATCGATACAAACTGCTCAATTACCCCGTTTAACTTCTGCATATTAAAACCCAAAACGGCCCAAGAGGCCCTAAACTGAGAACTCTCCTTAATGTAACTTATCTGGTCAGATAAATTTAGTAAAAATTTAACAGCAGAAATATCGCGATCACTCGATCGACCGAATAACACTGTTTGAATCAACAGGTCTTCGGACATTATATTTCCGTGTTCAACGATGGTATCAAAAATAAGCTGTAAGGCGGCTTGCAGGTCCTTGTTCTTTTTTTGCTTTAGGAGCGCAATAGAATCCTTCTCTATTTGTCTTACACGTTCGCGAGTAAGATTGTATTTCTGTCCGATCGCTTCCAGGGTTTCAATTTCCGATCCATCCAGTCCAAAACGTTTAGTCACGATCTCCCGATCTCTGTCCTTAAGCGCTAACAAAACCTGAGTTACCAGCCGGCCGGGCTCAAAATTGTTCAGATTGCTCTGGGTCTGACTGCCCATTATTGTGTCCAAAATGCTGGAACCAACTTGATTTTGGCTTGATTGATCGTCCATAATGAATTTGCGCCTAAAGTATAGCACAAATTTTCATTATTGTCAAGAGCCCAAAAATTATCCACAATACAAAAACCGCCATTGTGTGGCGGTTGAGGGTTTCGATTTATATCTTTCGGCGAAGTCCAACAGAATGCCAGATCATGAGCAGCGGGCTAGCAATGAAGATGGAAGAATAAGTTCCCGCGGTGATTCCAATAATTAAGGCTAGTACAAAGTACCTAATTGTCTCGCCTCCAAACAATAAGAGAGCGGTTAACACAAATAATACTGTAAGAGTAGTGTTGATCGATCGTACTAACGTTTGATTGATACTACTATTGATTATTTCATCTAAATTCTGCCCTGCTCGGACGCGCAAGTTCTCGCGAATGCGATCAAAGACAACGATTGTATCATGAACAGAAAATCCGAGGACCGTAAGTAAAGCTGTAACAAATAAACTGTCGATTTCTACTCCTTTGAAATGCCCGAGCAAGGCGAATGCTCCAAGCACGATGAATAAATCGTGAATAAGTGCGATTATGGCTGACCATCCGAATTTCCAGGCAGAAACGGGTTTGGAAACTTTTCGGAATGCATAGGCAATATACAAAATAATACCTAAGGTGATTAAGATAAACTGGTAAATAG
Source organism: Verrucomicrobiia bacterium (assembly GCA_035627995.1). GTDB lineage: Bacteria > Patescibacteriota > Doudnabacteria > UBA920 > O2-02-FULL-48-8 > DASPKQ01. The sequence goes on from DASPKQ010000032.1 coordinate 1,795, forward strand.
CCTTTGTCCTCAATTCTTGTCCTATCGTTGGACCAATGGAACTGAACTGCTCTTCGTTAATATCTCCGAATTTATTCCTTAAGGCTTCAAGCATCTTGTCATGCTGCTCTTTTTCTTGAGGGCCGGTACGAATAATGACGGATTTGCCCTCTAAAGGTTGAATTATGGCGTCTCCTACTCCATTTGCCCGCAACTCTTCCTGAATTTGAGCGTTAGTTGGGAGGCCCTGGCTAAACGTAAGCTGGCTTAAGGTGCCACCTTTAAAATCAATTCCGAATTCCAAACCATAGGCCAGTAAAGATCCTATGCCAATAACAAACAATAGGGTTGAAATTGCAAACCAAAACTTGTAGTACTTGATAATATTAAGCATTGCTTTTCTCCTCGGACATTGTTTTGACCCCGTAAAGACCGTGGTGCATAAATATGTTGTGTCCCACCAATAATCGCAGGAGGGTTCGGGTCACTGTGATGGCGGTGAACATCGAAAGCAAAACACCAATGGCTAAAGTTATGGCAAAACCTCTGATAATGCTGCTTCCGAAGTATCCCAGAATAAAGGTCGTGATCAAGCTTGAGACATTGGAGTCGCGAACTGAAAGCCAAGCGCGATCGAATCCATCTTCAACTGCCTGATTTAAGGTTTTTCCTTTACGCAACTCTTCTTTCATTCTTTCAAAAATCAAAATATTAGCGTCCACCGCCATACCCACAGATAAGATAAAGCCGGCAATTCCTGCCAAGGTCAAAGTAATGCCGAATATTTTAAAGAGCGCCAAGCTCATAAGTACATAAATAGAAAGTGCTAAGACAGCCAAAAAACCAGGGAATCGATAATAAATAATCATAAACAACGCTACAACGGCAAAACCAATAATCCCCGCTGCCACGCTCTGCCTTACGGATAGCAAGCCTAATGTAGCGCCAACGTTTTGTTGCTGGATAAGTCTAATTGGAACCGGCAAGGCTCCGGAGTTTAAGCGGGTTACCAGTTCTTTGGCTTCTTGTAAAGTGAATTGCCCACTAATTATTGCCTTACCATCTGTAATTGCATTTTGCACAGTCGGAGCGGAAATTATTTCACCGTCCAAAAAAATGGCAATCCGTTTGTTGATATTTTTTTGAGTAAGTTCAGCAAATTTTTTGCGTCCCTCGTCGTTGAATTGAAGAGTGATCTGCGGCAATCCTGTACTTTGGTCGAATTCCAATACTGCGCGCTCAAATTCTTTACCAGTTAATCCGGTTGGCAAAAACACTTGGTTGGCATCAACGATAATCTCACCTTGTTCATTTGGAGTAGCCTGAGGCGGATTCGGGTTTTCTTCCCTGAATTCCAAAAAAGGAGTCTGACCAATTAAGCTAATTGCTTGATTGATATCAGTGACGCCAGCCAAATCAACAATCAAGCGGTTGTCTCCCGTAACTTGAACCAATGGTTCGGAAACACCAAAAGCGTTAACTCTTCGCTCAATGACGTCTCGTGCTGAACTCATAGCGTCTGCTCTCGCTTCCTGAGGTATGTCTTTTAGATCACCTTCATAAACTAAATGAGTCCCGCCCTGCAAATCCAGGCCGAGTTTGAGTTTATATTGCTTTTCAAAATTAATCTTTAAAGGTTTAAGACTGATCTTACTTCCCTTTGGATGCACGACGTAGGCCGAGCCAATCGCCAAGAGCAATATCAGCAAAAATTTGAAATATAATCCTTTTCGTTTCATCAGTTTTTACAACATTAAAAGGGGTAATTCCCCATATACTTTGCCATTATAGTAAATTTAAGCTTTTGGTTCAAGCCGCAAAAGACCCGCCTCGTTTAGGCGGGTCCGGAATCTAATAAACTACTTTTGAGGTACATTGCCCGCGGTAAGGATCAGGCATCTTAGCGCAAATATCAAGGAAGTCGGCGCCTTTTTTATACAAGGTCATATCTAAGAATATGGCATCAAAACATCGCTGTCGATATTGATCAGGAACAACTTTGCAAAGATCAATCCCGCCCTCGAACTCACCCTTCTCATTGATAAAGTCTCTAACTGCACCATAAAAACAATCAGCAGCATTAGTTGAATCTTTGGCCAGCTGACATTGCTGGATAACCATATCTTTATTTCGAAGTGAGGATCCGGATACGTCGCGACCTAAACTCTGGAAACATAAATAGCGGTATTTTTGCTCAACAGTAGCACAAAGGTCAAAAGCATTCTGCATATTATAGCCATTGATTTTTAAGATCTGTGAACTGGCCAAAAAATAACACGCGGAACGATAATGTTCGGCAATTTCTTTTCCGTTGCATGGATAGATCGGATCTTCTTTCTTAATATACTTGGCTGGATGACCTGTTTTTTCATCGGTCGTAATGTTTTCCATAAAGGCTCCGGCGTAACACATTTCCCTGGCCTGATTGGCCGGATCTAGAATATCACAATCTTTAAGTGCTTGTGGCAATTCGTTGTTTCTAAACTGCATGACTCCGTGACCAAGTCCGTGCATACACTGGAACCAATTAAAGTATGTTTGCGTCTGAGTGGTGCCGCAAACCTGGTAAACACCCTCTTCATAACTAGGAGCGGTTGCAAGATATTCCTCAAGAAGCCCATGATAAAAACCCGAATGACAGGTTGGAATATATTCCGGTACTGCATTCGGAACACTGCCGTACTGGTGCAACGCAATATTCCCTACTTTATGAGAAAGTGGATGACAATTTGATTTGGCGTAACCACCGAGGTCATGAAGCTGCTGCAATAATTCCAAAGTCTTTCGAGCCCCATAGGACTTCATAAAAGTTTGGAAGTTTTGATCGTAACAATCAAACTTCTCTTGGGGATCTGGTTTACCTTCACAGCTGGTATGGATTTCGTTTGCTGATGCGGACGGCACTGCATTTGCAACCTGTTTCAACTGTTCACCAATGGACTTGTCGTGCTTTTTAAAACTCAATTTAAAATCAAAATCCACAAAATAGGAAAAGGCAGCGACAGCAATGATGCCAACGATAATGCCGGAAACCCATTTGTTTGACTTTAATTTACTTAACCAATTCATATGTGCATCTTACAAATAAAATGAATCTATTGCAAGAAAATACTTTATCAGAAATCGGAAGAATAGTCAATGTTATTGGCAGGTCTAATTAAGATTGTTATTATTATCCCGAGGATAATTTTATGAACTACATTATAGGATTGGTTGGACCGAGTGGATCAGGAAAAACAGCGCTAATCAATGAAGCTTTAAATAAAGTACCAAACCTTAAAGTAATCAAATCGACAACCACCAGAGCTCCAAGGGGTCCAGAAGATGATCCATATTATGAATTTCTTTCAAGAGAAAAATTTGAAAAAAGAGAAAAGAACAATGATTTTGTAAACGTTGAGCATTATGCCGGAAATAAGTACGGCACTTATAAAGCACATTTGAATGAAATCTTAACGAAACACCATGGAATAATGGCCATCGTTGAAACAGCCATCAAGAAATTTAAAGATGCGGATTATAAAATCAAAGTAATTAAAATCATACCACTCAATCAGCAAATGTTTCGTGGTAAAAAACGTGAGGCTGCAGACTTGCAAAGGTCACAAGTGACAATTGAGGTGGACAAAGAAATCATGAATTCTTTTGAGCCAGGTGGATTAGAAAAAGCTGCGCTGGAAATGATAAGGTACATTGAATCGCTATAAATATTTGAGGGTCCGAAAAGCTGATGCTTTCGGACCCTCGAACTTCAGTGCACGTACTTGCTCGAAGCAGCGGCCATCGGCGGCATTGCTTCCACGACCGGTGCTCGGAACAAGAAGTGAACGTGTGTGTCCCCTGCGTTGTCCGAGACGTC
>DASPKQ010000033.1:0-3336 GCA_035627995.1 Verrucomicrobiia bacterium
AAGAAAAATTTCAAAGCGATGCCAAAAATTCCGAAGGTCGCTAAGGCTAAACTCGGCCAGCTTGCAGGACTCTACGGAGCACTAATTCTGGCAAATCAATTGGCAAACAAAAAACCCCGCAAATAATGCGGGGTTTTTAGAATATAATTAACGGAACAGTTGAACAACCTTTGCAACCAGAGTATCAAGCATGGCCTTAAACTTTACGATTCCTTTGTCGCCTACCTGAATATCAGCTGCAGTTTTGACTTCACCGTTTATGGAAACCTTGGTTTCGGGATTTACGGTAACTGTCTTGGTCTCACCTGTAGCATTATTTTTTATGGTAACTGATGTACCTGTCTTGGCTGTAACTTCACCGTATACCTTTTGAGAAGGTGTGCTTACGTTAATAACTTCAGCCTTAAGAACATTGTTATCAATGAAGCCCATGGCCTTGACCATGTCACCAACATTGATTGCGGCAAGTGTAGTTGCCTGACCGTTGTTACCGGTGATCTTAGTTTGGCTGTGAATTTTAACCACAACACCGGCTTCGGCAAAAAATCGATCTTTAAGATCTTTTCGATTTTGCTTTTCGCCTTCAAGTTCGAATCTGCCTTTGATACCGTTAAGTCGGGCTGCGTTGAGGGTTAAGCTGTCGGCGGTTTTTGCCTTTACCTTACCCTGAAGCACAAAATATGCATCAAAGTCATCTTCTGATAGATCATCGTCATGTAGTAAGGCCTTAAGCTTGGCGTCAGCTTTAGCTTTGGCTTCTAATTTTACCGATGCTCCATCTTCACCTCTGTTACCTGCATAGACAGGGGTTAGGGCTAGCAATAAGCCCAATATGCTCAAAAATACTACTGCCTTTTTCATGGATTAATACCTTTCTCCTCCCGTATATTTATCGATCTATTTGCTTGGGTGTTACATCAAAAAACAGGCTTTCTAAGCCTGTTTTAATCTACTATGTTACTGCTTGAGCCAATTTTCAGACTGACGAACCAACAAGGCTTCAGCGTTCATGGGGTCAGACATTATTTCCTTTACAATTTTTTCCATGCGTACAGCTTGTGATCCCTTAACTAAAATCGTATCGTTTTCCATAATCTTATTTTGAACGGTCATACGGGCCTCATCTGAAGTGGCAAACCACAATACAGTCCCTGAGAATCTTCTTTTATTTAATTCATCTTGAATTATTTTGGCTTTTTCTCCAACCAAAAAAACCAAAGATACTCCAGACTCTTGAAGCTTAATAGCAACTTGCCTGTGAGCTTCTTCTGTTTTGGGACCAAGTTCTGCCATATCACCGATAGCAGCAACTTTTCTTCCAATTGCAATTTGATCCAACACACTTATGGCTGCAATGGTCGAAGCTGGTGCAGCATTGTAACTGTCATCAATGATCCAAGTTCGTTTAATTCCTTTAAGCGGCCTTAGCCGGCCGAGTGGACCTTGATAACTCCTTAAAGACTCCGCCGTACTGGTTAAACTCAACCCCATGCACAATCCAACCCCGGTAGCTGCCAATGCTGCGTAAACGGCGGGGAGTCCCAAAGTATCTGGAATAAAAAATGGAACCACTGTATTTTTATGATGGACCTTAAAGCTTATTCCGAACGCATCATCATGTCGAATCAATTGGAAATCAGAAGCCCAGAGTGTGCTACTTTGATCAAGTCCGTAAGTAATTGGATTGTTTTTTATCGTTCCTAAAGCGGCACGGATATTTTCATTGTCCTTATTAAGAACGGGAATGCCATGAGATTTTAACCCAGAGATAAGACTTAATTTTTCCGCAACTAACGCCGCCTGGTTAGGATAGTTCTCTAAATGACTTATTCCAATATCCGTGATTACTGCCACGTCAATTTGTCCAACAACTTCTAAAAGTTTCTTTATGTCACCTGGCCGGTCAGCACCCATTTCAAGGATTAAAACTTTAGGATATTGGGATCCCACTAACCCAAATATTGCTTTTATAAAAATAATCAGCCAGTTGAGAATGCTTTTCCCCGGAGCTTTCGAATTAAGTATCGTAAGAGGAAGACCAAGCTCGTTGTTATAACTTCCTATACTGGCACGGCTTGGCATACGGTGCTTAAGCACGCAATAAATTGCTTCTTTGGTTGAAGTCTTGCCCACGCTTCCAGTGATCCCAATTATTTGAGGATTGAATCTCTTGAGAGTTAGCGCCGCAAAATAGTTAAGTAGTGATGTTAGTATTTTTTTCATTTTCTAGATGGGGGAATTTGCATGTAGTTTAAAATAAACCCGGCGATTTCTCCGAAAGCCGGAGCAGCCGTACTTTCCGCAAATTTTACGTCTTTAGGATTATCGATTCGGACAAGCATTAAAAACGCAGGGTTATCAACTGGCCCGTAACCTATAAAACTACCGATACTCTTATTAGGATCATACCCTACTCTGTCACGATTGGCTACTTGAGCGGTTCCGGTTTTGCCTGCAATATAATACCCTTTTACGGCCGCGCGTTTGCCGTGGCCGTTCTCTACGACGTTCACAAGCATGGAGGAGAGTTGTCCGGCCGTTCGGGGTTCTAACACTTTATTCACCATTCTCGGTTTAGAAACCTCTTCGCTTCCGTTGGGGTGAATGATTTTGCTAACAACATAAGGTTGCATCATTTTCCCGTTATTAGCTAAAGCGGTGTAAGCTTGAATCATTTGCAGCGGCGTCACCGTAATACCCTGGCCATATGATGCAGTACCGTAAAACACGTCATGCTTTTTTGTAAGGTTATCCAAATTTCCCTTAACTTCACCCGGAAGTTCAATATTGACTAATTCGCCAAACCCAAAATCTTTTACATATCTTCTGAAAGCGTCGTGACCAACTTCTTTTTCCGCAAAAATCATACCAGTGTTTAAAGATTGCTCGAGCACCTGGGTCATGGTCTGAATACCATGGGCTTTGCCGTCAGAATTCTTGATTTTAAATTCATCCAACTGAACTTCTCCGGTATCCTCATAAGTTGTTTCAGGCGTAACCTTACCTTCGTTTAAGGCTGCGGCCATGGTTATAGGTTTAAAAATCGAACCAGGCTCATAATCAATTGCGAGGCTTCGGTTTGAATAATAGGAAATGTCCGGAACCTGATTGTAAACATTTGGGTCAAATTCGGGATAATTAGCCATAGCCAGTATGGCTCCTGTTTTTGGATTAACCACAATTACTGATCCACCTTCGGCTTGATGAGACTCGATTGCTGCGCGTAACACTTCTTGTGACTTAAATTGAATTGCCGGGTCTATAGTTAGAACAATGTTATCGCCATCCAAGGCCGGTGTTAAATTCCGTGAAGCAAAAGTAATCCAGCGACCGGCC
>DASPKQ010000034.1:0-3335 GCA_035627995.1 Verrucomicrobiia bacterium
GCCTACAATTTCTCCTGTTTTGATATTAATAAATGGTTGATATGCAAGCTCTAATTCTGATTCTGAAACGGCTCTTCTTAAATCTTGTTCTAAATAAAGCTGGGAAGACAGTAAGTTCCACTCATAATTATAAAATTGATAACGACTCCTGCCTTCCGCTTTTGCTTTGTACAAGGCAATATCTGCGTTTTTAAGGAGTGTATGAATGTCTTCGCCGTTTTCCGGGAATAATGCAATGCCAAAACTTGCAGAAACATGTAGCGTGTGATTACGAAGTCGGAGATCTGGGCCCAGACAATTGATAATGTTTTTACAAATTTTGGCAACATCCCGCGGGTGCTTAATCTCGTTTAAGAGAAGAATAAACTCATCTCCCCCGAGTCGAGCCACAATGTCATTTTTTCGTACGGTTTTTGAAAGCCGATCGGCCACTTCCTTTAGGATTAAATCACCGACTGCATGTCCTAAGGTATCATTTATTATTTTAAACCTGTCCAAATCAAGAAATAATATGGCAAGCTTGTAATTGTTTCGTACGGCCATGGATTGAGCCATGGCAAATTTTTCGTAAAACGATTGCCTGTTTGCCAGTCCTGTAAGGGAATCATGGAACGCCTGAAAATGGATAGTCTCCTCTGCCTCCTTCTTTTCTGTAACATCTCGAATGACTTGAGAAAAACCTTTAAGCTTACCATCCTCATCACGAATCGGGGTAGTAGTTACCACGGCATGGAACTTGCTGCCATCTTTGCGGACCCTTAATCCTTCCTGTATTACGTAGTCTCTAGTTTCATTGAGAGCGTTGGTCGGAATGTTTTGTTCAATATCTTGTTTCGTATATAGGTCCCGAAAGTTCATGCCAATAATTTCGTCATGAGCGTATCCAAGGATGTATTCAACTCCTTCGTTCCAGCTTGTGATATTACCGTTTACGTCAAGCGAAAAAATAGCATAATCTTCAATAGTTTCGACTAAAGTACGAAAATGCTCTTCGCTTTGTTTAAGCTTTTCGACAATAAGCTTATGATCTGCCAACTCTTGAAGCAGTTTATCGATAGCAATTTTAAATTGATCCTCCGACTCCTTAGTGGTAAACATAAGCTCTGTCGCTGGATTTTTTAACTTCATTGATAATACATATTACAATTTTGTAGGCCTGGTTTCCTCCGAAGTTCCTCTATCCTTACTTCATTCCGTTATTAAATAATCATAATATTAAACCTAAGTATTGTAATTGGGACAAACTTCCAATTTTTTCTGTTTTTTTTGTGGAAATTACTCATAGACACGCACGACCAGCATATTCGGCTTAATCAATATAAAAAGCTCGTTTTTTACAGAGTTTTTTGTCCTTCTTTCAATTTTAGTGCAGGTTCCTTACTCTTAATAGCAACGATTCAAGGATGGTGTATAGAAAAATAGCGAAAGCTTGCGTTTTTTGATATATTTAAAATTGTCATGGATTATACGTTCAAAAAACTTTCCTCGTCCGATTTACTTCTCTTAAAGGAGCTTTTGAAAATTTTTGGAGATGCCTTTAATGAGCAGAATGTATATCAACGCAATCTTCCCAGTGATGATTATCTAACTGCTCTCTTGGCAAAACCCCATTTTATAGTATTGGTTGCAATGAAAGAAAACGAGGTTGTTGGGGGACTTGCGGCTTATGTTTTAGAAAAGTTTGAGCAGGATAGGCGGGAAATTTATATCTATGATCTAGCTGTCGCGGAACAACACCGAAGGAAAGGCGTGGCTACTAAGCTTATCAATCAATTGCAGGGACTTGCTAAAGAACAAAGAGCTTATGTGATTTTTGTTCAAGCTGATAAAGGTGATGCTCCAGCCATTCAGTTATATGAGTCTTTTGGTAACCGTGAGGAAGTACTTCATTTTGATATTCCGGTGGAGTAAAAGATTTTGTAATCATTGCTTATAGACAAAAGTTAATTAAGAACTACGATTAAGGATATGAGTGAGAAAGTATATTTCGAAATCCAGGCCGACAACCAGCAACAAAATATTGATTCATATATTAAAACATTTTCAACGAAGACTCAGACCGTATTGAAGAAAATCAAGAAGATTATTAAAGATGCCGCTCCCAAGGCCGAAGAATCGATCAGTTATGGCATTCCGACGTTCAAAATAAATGGGAAGCCTTTGATTTATTTTGCCGGATTTAAGAATCATGTAAGCCTTTATCCAATAATGGCCTCTATAAAACAGAAATTCAAGAAAGAACTTGTAGGACTTAAAATGTCAACCGGCACGATTCAATTCTCATTGAATAAACCAATTCCATATAACTTAATAAAGAAGCTCGCTAAAGAGCAAATAAAAGCACGATTAAATATCATTAACAATAATTAATAATTATGAAAATGAATCCCGTGGTTCACTTTGAAATGCCTTATGAGGATAAAAGCCGCATGGCAGATTTCTATACCAAAGCATTCGGTTGGCAAGCACAAATGTTAGGCCCAGAAATGGGAGAATACGTTGTTGTCAGTACTTCCGACACTGATGAAAAAACAAGACAACCAAAAAATCCTGGAATGATAAATGGTGGGTTTTTTAAAAGGTCAAAGGACAACCAATATCCTTCAGTAGTAATTGCGGTAGACGACATTAGGGCTGCCATGAAAAGCGTGGAAGCAGCGGGTGGCAAGGTAATTGGAGCGCAGAACGCCGGAGAACCCGATAATATCCCTGGGGTCGGGCTTTACATCGCCATCGAGGATACGGAAGGCAACCGAGTTTCCTTGCTTCAACCGAGTCCAATGTAATCGTAAGGGAATATCAAATATGGAAAAATTACACTATTCAATCATTATTGACGCTCCAAAAGAAAAGGTTTGGAAAACTATGCTCGAGGATAAAACCTATAGGGAATGGACCGAAGCTTTTAATCAAGGCTCTTATTATGAAGGAGAATGGAAGGCCGGTAGTGATATCCGTTTTTTGGGGCCGGAAAAAGATGGGACGGTCTCAGGAATGATCAGTCGGATTAGAGAATCTCGACCTTTTGATTTTTTATCAATTCAACATCTCGGAGAAATAAATCACGGCAAAGAAACCATGTACGCGGAAGGGGGCCAAAATGTTGAAGCTTTTGAAAACTATACTTTCAATGATAAGGATGGGACAACTGAATTATTAGTCGATCTGGATTCACCTGAACAATATGCAAAAATGTTTAACGATATGTGGCCAAAAGCTTTAGAAAAACTTAAACAAATATCTGAAAGTAATAATTAATAAGGAATATTATGCAAAAAATTACCCCATTCTTATGGTTCGATAATAATGCGGAAGAGGCAATAAACTACTATGTT
>DASPKQ010000035.1:0-4359 GCA_035627995.1 Verrucomicrobiia bacterium
GGACGGGGTCATTGAAATAAATGTGAATGACCCAGAATTTACCAACTTCCTTAGAACTGCTCTTAAGGATCAGAGTCTTCATGACGGAGTACTAGACATAAATCCTGAAGGTGTAAGGCAAGAAACTCCAATTGCACCACAAGAAGTAACCCCAGAAAAAAGCAATTTAGATAAAGCTCGGGATGAATTTTATAAATTACAAACGGAATTAGAACAAGCTCAAGGCAAATGGGGTGGATTTAAGGCTGAAAGCAGAAAAAGGAAAGAATCTGAAATTGCTGAGCTAAAAACAAAATTTGAAGCAGCTGAAAAGAATTATAAAGAGCTTCGTGCAGAGCAGGTGGCAGATGATGCAGAGAAGGCTTTGGAGGAAAGTCACAAAGCCGCAGATGTAATGCTGGAACAGTATATGAACCGTTCCAAAACCAAGACCGAGCGCGGTATGGAACTTGTCGATCAGAAATTAAAGTGGATAAAATCTGTTCCAACCAAATATAAGGTTGCAGCAAGTTTTGCACTGCTTGGCGTGGGTCTAACGGGTGGCGTTATTCTTGCCGGTACTGCATTTGGTGCTCGAAAAATAATGTCGAGTGCCTCAGCTTCGGCAGGCACCTATGGTCTATTAAACTCATTTAAAGATTACACTCAAAGAAAAAGAATTGAACGCGACCTTAAATCTCAGTATCCAGACAACCTAGAGGGACATATCGCCGGAATGAGAATTAGAGCAAGACTAGACGGAAAATCGACTGAAGATCTTAAAAAAGACGAGCTCTATATTCAATTGGTAGATAAATACAGAGAAAGTTTTGTTGCAAACTATGAAAAAGATTACGGAAATCGCTCGCAAGAGGTAAAAGCAAGGCGTTTGCAAGAAATGCTAGACCAAAACAATGAAGCTTTGCAAAAAGCAAAAGTCACTGAAAAATTATGGAAAAGATTTAATCAAGTTGGTTCTATAGTTATTGGTACCGCAATCGGCTCGGGTAAGGTATTTGAATTGCTCAACGCAAAAAAAGAAGCTAAAGATGCTGTTGCGAGCACGGGTATTACAAGCAACGTAAGTGGGTATTTTTCCGAAAGCAAACCGGACCTTCCTCCTTCTCCGGAAATGGATGTACCAGAGACCTATAAACCGACGCTTTCGGCAGCAGAAGCGCAGAAGTTATTGGATGAACCAGTACTTGAACCGGAAAAGACAGAGATTTTGCACAATGGAAATTCTACCGGCGCCAGTATAGAAAGTTATAGGGACTCAGCCTTGGTTCACGTTGGAAACAGGGGAATTGAAGGTTCTTTAATTGATCTTAAGAGCACGCAGCCTGAAAGATATGCCAAGATGGTCTCCTGGCTCGAAAATCGGTACCCGAAGCTCTCAGGAAATGAACCTGGCTTAATACACCGTTTTGTCACGGAACAAGCACCGGATGGCAAAAACTTGGACAGAATAATGAGCGCAGAAGTTCTTATTGATAAAGAAGGGGCAATAACGCTGGATATAGATAAGGTTCAATTCATGCGCTCACCGGAAATAAATCTGGGACATGGTGAAGGCATAAGATTTAATGTCACACATGCCGAAGCTCCATTGGAACGAGTCGTTATTCCCGATGAACCAGAAATCAAACCAATTCATGATGTCGAATGGCCAAAGCCACACGAATTCGAAGAAGGCGAAGTAACAGTTAAAAGCATGCCTGCTACGGTTGAACAGGCCAGGGAAATTGCAGCTGGTTCCGTTGAGAAAACTTCCGATGCGTTGCAATTGGTATTAAGTGAAAAGTATAAGACATTCGTTGAGCGAGAACTGCACGTTTCTGCAAAAAGCTTAAACAAAATCAAGCACCTGACGTATAAAGAATTTCTTACATCAATGAATGTTTCGGAACGATTTAACAAAAGTTTTGCGGGCTTAGCAAAATTCCTCGCTGACAAGGAAATAAAACCCAATGCCAAAATGCATACAGCTTTAATTGAGCTGGCTAAGCAATGGAAATATAAAAATTAATCATTAATATGACCATTCCAATACAACAAGAAAATTTAGTAAAAATATTAGGCATTGAATCCCTTGATGACGATCGAAAACTTAAATTGATCGCCCAAGCTTCGGAACTCGTTCAGAAGCGAGTACTCCTTAGAGTTTTACAAACTCTAGATAAGGAAAAACTCGAAGGCTTTATGAGTATTTTGGATACAGGTGAAGAATTAGAAGTTAGTAATTTTTTAAATCATAATTGCCCCGAGTTTCAATCTTGGATGGTGGAAGAAATTGTAAACGTAAAACAGGAACTGGCAGGTCTTGCAAAAAGCTCGTGACCTGTGTAAAATAACACATTAACTTATGGAAAATCGAGAATCGCTAGAAAACCTACCGCAAGTACCTGGCATCGAACGTCCCGAAGGAGAGGACCAACTTTTCGAACAGGTTGTTCCAAGGGAAAGTTCACAAGCTGAAACACCCTCGGTTGATTCTAGACCGATTGAACCTTTTAAACTTCCCGAAAAGCCGGCAGCCGCTGAAGAGATTTCCGCCAATCGTAATGAGTTAACCGAAGAAGAAAGAAAGAATCTTATGAATGAAATGTTAAAAGGCGGAACAGACCCTTCAGATGCAGAAGATTTGGCAATGATGGGCAAGTAGAAACAAACTTTGTAGAAAACAAAAGTAATGGAAATAATACAAAACCCAACAATAATTTTTCTGATACTAATTCTCGTGGCGATTTTTGGAATAATCGGCGCCTTGGGTTATTTCCTAATTGTGGATTTACTACGAAAAAAATCCTGGGCTCCTAGAATGGTTGACTCTGTGTTTCTCGAGGTATCAGTTCCCAAGGAAACCTCAAACGAACAGGAACCCCAAAGAGAAGAAAAAGATTTAATTTCAATTGCTGAGCAATTTTTTAGTACCATTGTCCATGAGGGCGAAGGTATGCACCACATGCTTGGAATTGATGAGTACCTAAGTTTCGAAATACTGGCCACAGGAAAGAAAATTTCTTTTTATATAAATACTCCCAAGAAGCTGCACAGTTTAATAGAAAAGCAACTGCATGCTCAATACCCAAAGGCACACATTGATGTTGTAAGGCCTGCTAAAATTTTCACAAAAGGATCTAAATATTCCGCTGCAGAGCTCACACTTCAAAAAGATCATGTGTTTCCAATCCGAACATACAAAAGTATGGAGTCGGATCCCTTAAATTCACTGACCAATGGTTTGTCCAAGCTGCAACCTGAAGAAGGAGCCGGGATACAGCTAGTCATCACTCCGGCAGGTCACGGATGGCAACAGCGACCCAGAAACTTAGCCCTTGAAATTCAACAAGGCCGAAATCCAAATATTGTTGCCACCACCTACTCACAAAAAGCATTTCACAAAGGACTTGGTCTTGCCGGAATGCTGATTCATGAGGTGATGACTCCCAAGAAAAAGCCTCAAGAGCAACTTAAATACGATCCTTCTGGAATGCATAAACCGATTCAGCTGACACCTATGCAGCAAGAGATTGTAAAAAAGTTTGAAGAAAAAGCTTCGCGCCCTGGTTTTTATTTTAATTTAAGAGTTGTTACTTCTGCCAAAGATCAAATTGTGGCCGATTCCAATTTGAAAAATATTCTGGCCTCGTTTATGCAGTATACGATGCCACCCTTTAACGGTTTTAAAATCAAAAAGCGGAAACCAAACAGCGTCATATTAGATTTTGTGTTTAGGGTGTTTAGAAATTCCAAAAGTGTTCTAAACACAGAAGAACTCGTAAGCCTGTGGCATCCGCCTACCAAATATACCGAAACACCCAACATCAAGTGGCTACAGGCAAAAAAAGCACCCGCGCCAGCTAACATCCCGGAAGAAGGGCTTCTCCTGGGTAAAAGCGTTTATCGAAATACAGAGACGCCTATATACATGAAAAGAGACGACAGAAGGCGGCACGCTTACATAATTGGAAGAACAGGCACCGGTAAAACCGAGCTTATGAAAAATATGGCTATTCAAGATATCCGCAACGGCGAAGGTATTTGTATTGTTGACCCTCACGGAGATTTTGTGGAAGATGTTCTCCAGTACATTCCCAAGGAACGAGCGGAAGATGTAATTGTTTTTGAACCGTTTGATACAGAACGCCCACTGGGATTGAATATGTTGGAAGTAAAAGACGCTTCGCAAAAAGATTTTGTTATTCAAGAAATGATTTCAATTTTTTACAAACTTTTCCCACCGGAAATGATTGGACCAATGTTTGAACATAACATGCGAAACGTCATGTTGACACTGATGGAGGATAAGGAATATCCAGGTACGATCGCTGAGATCCCGAGAATGTTTACTGATACGGATTTTCAGAAATACAAATT
>DASPKQ010000036.1:0-2674 GCA_035627995.1 Verrucomicrobiia bacterium
TTTAGCCTACTCATATTCAGCGCACAATGATGGCGGGAGAATTCCGGATCCGCAAGTCTGTGATTGGTCCAATGAAAAGCAGATGACACAGGACATTGCCTCATTGGATTCAAAGGTAGATTTTTTGATTGTTTCCACCCACATGGGTACGGAATACAAACGTGATCCAGACCCAAGGAACGTGGAGCTGGCACACAAGGCGATTGATTCCGGCGCTGATATGTTAATCGGACATCATCCGCATTGGATTCAAACAATTGAAGAATACAATGGTAAATGGATATTCTATTCTCTTGGCAATTTTGTCTTTGATCAGATGTGGAGTCAGGACACTAAAGAAGGATTAACCATATTCGCTACCTTCGAAGACAAAACACTGAAGAACATTGAGCTTCGGCCGGTATTAATTGATGATTATTGTTGCCCACGCTGGGCACTTTCAGCTGAAGCGCAACTGATTCTTGCGAAGATCAACTTGACAAGCCCCTACTTAATGAATAAAAATTAGAACGTTACCTATTTATTTATGGCCAAGAAAACACTAGTCATCGTCGAATCACCGACGAAAGCGAAAACAATTTCAAGGTTCCTTGACGGCAAATACAAAGTCGAGGCGTCCTTTGGTCATCTTCGAGATTTACCCTCAAGCAAAATGGGGGTTGATATTGAACATGATTTTGAACCAACGTATGTAATCCCTCCAAAGTCTAAGAAGCGCGTTGCCGAGTTAAAAAAACTCGCTAAAGATGCTCCAGAAGTGATTCTGGCGACTGACGAGGACCGCGAAGGTGAGGCAATTGCCTGGCACTTAATTTCTGCTTTAGATTTAAAAAAGAAAGATCTAAAGAGAATTGCTTTCCATGAAATCACAAAAACGGCAATTGACGAAGCATTGCAAAACCCCCGTGCTTTGGATTTAAACCTTGTAGATGCCCAGCAAGCCCGACGCATACTCGATCGGCTCGTGGGCTATGAACTTTCTCCGTTTCTCTGGAAAAAAGTTCGCCGAGGATTGTCCGCCGGACGAGTACAATCCGTAGCGGTCCGATTAATTGTCGATCGCGAGCGGGAAATCCAAAAATTTAAACCAGAAGAGTATTGGAGCATTGAAGCTACCTTTAATAAGGATTCCAACTTCCTAGGACGCTTGGCTAAAATTGACGGTAAGAGCCTTGATAAACTAGGAATCAAAAATGAAGTATCAGCTAAGAAAATCTTAGCTGACTTAGCCAACAGACCAGCAACAGTTACAGATGTCACTAAAAAAGAGGTTAAACGATCCCCTGCCGCTCCTTTTATTACGTCCACTCTGCAGCAAGAGGCTTCAAGAAAATTAGGTTTCAGTGCCAAGCAGACCATGATGTACGCCCAGCAATTATATGAAGGTGTGGAATTGGGAGAAGGCAATGCCACGGGTTTAATCACTTATATGAGAACGGATTCAGTTAACCTTTCTGAGTTCGCTTTAAACTCAGCCCGAGAAACCATTCTTTCAAAATACGGCAAAGAATACGTTTTAGACACGCCAAGAAAATACGCTTCCCGATCTAAGAACGCCCAGGAAGCGCACGAAGCCATCCGGCCAACGGATATGATGCGAGATCCGGAAAGCTTAAAAGATGTCCTCGATCGGAACCAACATCGGCTTTACGATCTAATCTGGAAACGAACCGTGGCCACTCAAATGCCAGAAGCGGTTTTTGATTCCACAAGCGTTGACATTGAAATTCCTGGAGAAAAGAAAAAATATATTTTCCGCTCTACCGGACAGGTGGTTAAATTCGACGGGTTTATGAAAGTTTATTTGGAAGGAAAAGACGAGGAAGAAACTGATGAAGTCGAAGGTTTACTGCCAGATCTTAAGGTCGGCGATAAACCTAAAGTGCTGAAAATTATTCCCAAACAACATTTTACCCAACCGCCGCCTCGATACACTGATGCCACATTAATTAAGGCATTGGAAGAACAAGGCATTGGTCGGCCTTCAACATATGCACCAACAATCACTACTATCCAAGAGCGTGGCTATGTTGATAAGATCGATAAAAAATTCCATCCCACCGAAATAGGATTTATAGTTAATGATATTTTAGTCGAACATTTCCCTGTAATCGTTGATCTTCAATTTACTGCCAAAATGGAAGAAGAGTTCGATGTTATTGCCAACGGCGAAAAGAAATGGGTTCCGGTGATAAAAGAATTTTATGATCCGTTCCATGATAATCTCAAAACGAAAGAAAAAGAGGTTGAGAAGCATGTTGAACAATTGGACGAAAAATGTCCTGAATCGGGCCATCCTTTAATTATCAAATTCGGACGGTTCGGTAAGTTCGTGGCTTGCTCTAACTACCCGGAGTGCAAGTACACCAGACCTATGCCGGAAGAACAAAAGGTTATTGATGAAAATGCCGGAGAAGTTTGCGACAAATGTGGCAAACCTATGGTTGTTAAATTCGGAAGATTCGGATCCTTCTTAGGCTGTAGCGGCTATCCGGACTGTAAGAACATCAAGAAAATCCAAAAAGGCACTGGAGTTGCCTGTCCTAAATGCGGAGAAGGAGAAATGGTTGAACGAAAGAGTAAACGTGGAATCTTTTATTCCTGCTCCAAATACCCGGCATGTAAATTCATTCTGCCAACCAAACCAACCGGCGAGAAGTGTCCTAAATCAGGT
>DASPKQ010000037.1:0-8894 GCA_035627995.1 Verrucomicrobiia bacterium
GAGAGCGAGCGGGTCATCGTGGTCAATACGGAACAAACCAGCAGGACTCTGCGGGCCGTTCTCACCTTTGGCCTCAACAACCTGGGTTCCGACCATGCCGTCGATGTTCCCCAGGCTTAAATACCGGGCCGAGGCAAGTGCATAATCAGCTACTATACCTTCAGCCTTGGCCGCAAGGCGTCCCACGAATTCTTTTTCCGATGGTCTACCGGCCTGCAACCAGGCCAGTACCCTCGCCCTATCCTGAGGACTACCGACGACAATTCGACGGCCCTTAGCCCCAGAACGAAGAAGGGTCGGACCACCGATATCGGTCTTTTCGATAACCGATTCAAGCGTCGAACCTTCGCGCGCGATCTCCTGTTTGAGTGGATAGAGATCCACACAAACGAGATCGATCCAAGGGTATCCCAACTCCTGCAACTCATCGAGCATGTCGAGAGTTGCCAGAAGGCCACCGTGAATCTGTGGCACGAGCGTGGCTACCCTGTGCCTGAGAATCGGCTTGAGTCCGGAGATCTCGGCCACATCCGTGACCTTAACCCCACTGGCGGCAAGGTGTGTAGCAGTACCTCCAGAGGAGATGATCTCGAACCCGAGCTCGATTAAGCTTCGGGCGAATTCCACGATTCCGTCTTTATGGAAGACGGACAACAGTGCTTTCATGATTCGTCGCTCCTTTGAAATTTGAAGTTGCTATCAGTGCAGTCGATTCTAAATCTTAGCATAAAAAGCACAAACAAAAAAAGCCCTATAGAGGCCTTAAATCAAAATTATCTAATCTTGGTTGATTTTAGCCTGAAAGACAAACTGACAATAATCCAGCTCCAAAGAAAACTATTTAGGAAAAATAATATATATTCAAATAAAGTATTCGTAATGTACTTTGAAAATGTTTGGACCATCAGCACTAAAGGAAAAGTTAGTACTTGAGTAACAATGTTGAGAATTGAACTTATAACAGTGGGTGCTTGCCCACTGTCAAACCTACTCATGGTTTCACTGAAGCTCCAAACAATAAAAAAGATTGTGAATAAGAAGTGTAAAACCGCAAGAGCAACTACATAATACAGTTTCTTCATTTTATATTTCTATAATTTTCTTAAACCGAATTTGGAATCGATTCAGTTCTACCTAACACTGCCCTGGCAAGGTACATAAAGGGAATGTCAACAATGCCAACCAACCACTTAACTACTGTGAGACCTAGGATCAACTCGCCTATTGGCATTACACCATAGAATGCGATGATCATAAATAATACGCTATCTAAAAGCATGGAAGGAAGTGAGCTAAAAATATTTCTCATCCATAAATGCCTACCTCTAGTAAGTCTGCGGAACCATTGGAATATATAAGCGTCGGCATTTTCACTTATGAAGAATGCAGTAAGACTAGCAAAAACAATTCGAGGTATATTGCCTAATACGGTTTCGAAGGCCAGTTGATTCTGAAAAAAGGGCGAAGATTCAGACTTAATAATTAAAAACGTAAATAAGACAATGGCAACCTGGGCAAAAACTGCGATTCCAATCATTCTTTGAGTTTCAGCGCGGCCAAATTTTTCGTTTACAATATCTGTAAGCAAAAAGGTAATTGAAAAAATCAAGACATTCACAGGAGCAAAAAATTCCATGAATCCAAGATTAAACACTGCAGATTTTTGAGCCGTTAAGTTTGAAAAAATTATTGCGGTCACGTAAAAAGCAATGAGAGCATCAGGACGGCCATAATATTTGGCGTAATAAGCTCCGAACACTGCAAATAAAGAAACTATGGCAATCCAAACTATTATCAATGAAATATCCATATAGTTTTTTTGGTCGGGGTGCCGAGAATCGAACTCGGACTACACCCACCCCATGGGCGCGTACTACCACTATACTACACCCCGACGTTTGGTAAACCTACGCATCCGTTCTAACGAATGCCTGGGTTTGGATTTAAAAACCTTTTAAAGGACCAATACAGTATAAGAAAATTATTGAAATAAAAAAAGCCCCGGACTGCACCTTGTGGTAAGGTGCAGCCGGGACCGGCTTAAAGCACGTCAACATACGTGACCGTACTCGTTGCCTAGGTGATCTCGCGCGTATAACCGTAACGCGGGAGAACGTTCCTCCAGTTGCGAATGTCGACACCGTTGACGATGAACGAGAAGCCAGAGCTGGCTGGGTCGCGTTCGTCAGGAGACGGCGTGGACAGTGGGATCGATGGTTGCATCAGCGTCGGCTGAGGAGCCAAAAGTTCCGGCTCCGTGAGAACGGCGATACTTTTCATCTTACGAGCTCCTGTCCTACGGTACGCTGGTAGTTGCTGTCTGACCGACGAAACGATGAGCCTCGGGGCACTTTTCTCGAGCATAGGCGTTGGGCTTACCGCACCAGAGGCAGCGGTTGCCCACGACACGGTGGTACGTCCGGAACGGATCGTGATCTTGTGTTACTGGAGTGGTCGGGGATGGCTGACTAGTCGTAGCCATGGCCGAGGCCGATGAGGGCACGCCGACGCCGGGAAGATCGTGGAGGCTTGGGAGCACCCGCCAACCGATCGCGAAGAGTCATGAGTCGCGATTCGAAACCTTCGATCACTGCCCTTTGATTGGGCAGCTTACGAGCACGTCCGATTTTCCGTTCGAGATGGCCGATCTGGGCCCTCAAACTCCTCTCCTTCTCGGATTCAGGAGGCTTGATCGCCGTATGAGAGTTGTCGATGCGAAGCTCAATCGGAGCTCCGAGAGGAATGGGTCCTTCGCTGCTGCCTGACTCGCTGTGCATCTGTTGCATGTCCGTGTTCTCCGATTTCTGCGGCCTATGCGGCGGCTGGAGTTGCTACCAGTTTGATCGCTGACTCACCCTTTACGGCTTCAACACGTCCGCACCGAGGACACCGCCGGCCTCCACGCCGAATCGGCGGAGTGGTGATGTACACGGTGACGGGCTCGAACGCATGGTCGTTGGTACAACGACCTTCGGTCCCGGGCAGGACCATTTCCATGGCAACCTCCTTGGGTTCCGAGTTAGTCGCTGCAAGGACCCATGATCTTATCGAGGCAAATCTGCAAGAGCTCCTGGGGATCATCAGATCGACAACCAGAGCAGAACAGACCGATCATGGTGTGTGTGGAGTGGATCCCAGTGTTATCTGTCGGGATACCCACGGGATTTGAGGTTTGATCTGCCAGTACTTCCCTGGTGTGCAAGGAACTCTCCGTTTCTTGGCGCTATGAGTTAAACGCCGTGGCCGTAACCAGTCTCCTCGAGAGATGTCCTTCCCTCGTAAGGAACAAGGGCGTGATCGTCCATATCCACCTCCGCTTCCGGATTCTGGTCCGGGGTAGCGGCGTTCGGGTCGTCCGTGGTGCTGGTAAGTGCAGGGAAGGTTGGCTCGCCGGTGGCGGTCATAGTCATGCGGTTACCTCTTCGTTCGTTTCGAGCGGAATGAACATCAGCTGGCGTGGTTTCTGACCAGAGTACACTACAACCACTTCACCCGTTTCGGCTCCGTATTCACCCGCCTTATGGAGTGGTATTACAACTCCTTGTCGAGCGAAACGTGGATCGTTGCGAAGGTCGCAGTCACTGAGGTTGATAGCGTGGTGCTTGATTGCAGCAGCTGCCTGCATGAGAACTGAAAGCAATGTTAGGGTCCTCCTTGGATCCAAAAGGTTCAAATTCCGTAAGGCCTCTACAAGGTCTTACAAAGTCTAAACCCAACAAAAATCCGACCTTTCGGGTCGGTTCAATCTTTTACAGCTTGTGCTTCTGGCTTAGCGCCTTCTAAAAGATGAACCGACTTTCACTGGGACAATATCAAGCATCCCAAAAATGATTTGGGAGACCTTAGTGATAAGTTGGCTCAAATGCTGTAAATTCATAGTTTTCAACAAACTTGAAAGCAGTTTAGCAGTATTTAAAGATATGGTCAAATATTTTGGCAACCGTTGTTAAAGTGTTGGGGGTCGTAAATAGATTCGACCCCCAAATATATGCACCAACACGCTTCTGCACGGGTACGGCCTTTTAGCAGCTTTGCCAACCGCCGACGTCGCCAATTCGCTTGTCGCGAGCTTGCAACACCTGCCGAATGCGATCTCGCAGTCTTTCGATCCTGTCTAACTCCCCCCTTGCTTGGGCCGAAATTAGTGCCTGTGACAGATTGTTCAACTTTTGCGATGTGCTCGCTGCCATCAAAACTCCATTCGTCTCAAATTGACATTTCTATTCCCGAAGCGGCTTCGCTTAACACAGCCTTGCTCGGTTTCGGAACGCCTGTGCATCTGATCTCTCCCAGACCCGCAATACTTGTGGCTTCGGCGCTACAGCACGAGATCCTCCAAGTGTTGTTCTCGACCCTAATCACGGCACCATCCTGATGCGCATGCGGCCTCAGGTGGATACTCTGCCCTGTGACGATTCTCATTACTCCTCCGATCATCCCAAGCACTAAAAAACCGACCCTGTGGTCGGCTTAAAGTGTTTGCTGTTCAAACAAAACTAGCCGGCCATATAGTCGGTAAAATAAAACCAAAAATTGCGGTGTGCGAGTTTCATTACTTAAATAATATACGCTATCAATTTAGAGGTCAAGCTCAAGAGAGTTGGGAAATTTTATCGATTAAACCTTGTAGCTCTTCCTGGGAATAAAATTCAATCATGATCTTGCCGCTGTCGCCACTTTTTTGAACTTTAACTTTGGTTCCAAGTTTGCCTCGAAGTTCGGTTTCTAACGCCGCGACTTCTGGATCGGAAGAAAGTCTGGGGGCTTTAACCTGTTTTGGTCGCTCCATAAACTGTCGAACGCGTTCTTCAACTTGTCGCACTGTCATGTTTTCCTTGATGATCTCATCAAGCATCGCCAACTGTTTTTCCATTCCAGGCAAAGTAACCAAAGGTCGCGCGTGACCTTCGGTGATTGTTCCTTCTGCTACAGCTCGTTGCACTTTGAGCGGCAAATTAAGCAACCGTAGCAAATTGGTAACTGTAGTTCGGCCCTTGCCGACTTTTTTTGCCACTTCTTCCTGAGTCAGCTTGTAATGGTCAATTAATTGCTGGTAAGCTTGGGCTTCTTCGATCGGATCAAGATTATGTCTCTGAATGTTTTCAATTAATGCCAGTTCCAGTTTCTGCTGCTCTTCCATTGCATCCCTGACGATCACAGGGACTGTTGTAAGTCCGGCTAATTGCGAAGCTCGAAGTCTTCGTTCACCAACAATAAGTTGATAATTTCCATCCGGAGTTGGTACCACAACCAAAGGCTGCAAGATACCATGTTCTTTAATGGAACTTGCTAGTTCCTGAAGATATTCTTCTTTAAAAATTTTACGAGGCTGCCAGGGATTAGGTTTGATTTTGCTTACCGGAACTTGAGTTAGAGTTGGGCCAGAAATTTGCGTTTGTGTTGGTGACGGTATACCTGGGTTTATATTTGCTTGGGGTTTAATTTCATCAAACTCATCGGATATCTGTTCTCCATTGATGGACAAGGTGTTATTCGGATACCAATTGCTACTTGAGTCGCTCATGTTTTGTTTCTTTAAAAACGAATTATATCAAAGAGATTCTAACAAAAATCGCGAATTTTAACAAATGAAGAGGGGCAGTCGTTGTTAAGCGACTGCCCCATCTCTGCTACTTGGCCGCGAACTCGGGTTCCGGCTCAGACTGGGTCTTTTCGAAGTCCAGTCTCAGCTGCTGCTCGACAGGTGTGTCTGCTGGCAACAGCTCGCGACGAGTCCGGTATCGGTACCCGTCACCCATAGGCCTCCTACACATGTCCGGCACCTCCTTCTTACAAATGATTAACCATCTCCCACTGACCCGGGGTCATCCCTTCGGTCAGACGATTGAGGACGTAGTTTGGGTTGTACGTCCCCGGAGCCAGACCACAGAAAGCGTTGTAGATTACTACTTCCTGATCACGATGAGTGAGAATCCAGCGACAGCATTTAATTGCCACCAGCCAGTTTTCAGCATCACCTTGCTGACTATCTTCACCGCAGGAAAAACTGTACCGCAGGCATCCGGAAGCGTCAAGATGGCTTCCGGTTCTGACTTCAACCATCTTGCACCCCCAGGGTTCGTATGCTCAAAGTATAGCAATTAAAAACTTATAACAAAAAACAGCCATTCGTTGGCTGTAAACTTAACCTGCACAACTGGTGCCGCTGGTCGGAGTCGAACCGACATGAGGAAACCTCGTACGATTTTGAGTCGTATGCGTCTGCCAGTTCCGCCACAGCGGCCCCAACTATGCAGGTTAGGCTTTAGTGCAACTTATTGTAACTCAAAAGGGTATTTTTGAAAAGACTAAACTTGGTTAATCATTTCTTTCGAAAATTCAATCACCTGCCCGCGTCTAATGCTGCCTTTAATTAACCCTTGAGCAATATAGTTTTCAATGTGTTCCGAGATAAATCTTCTCAGCGGACGCGCGCCATATTCCGGACTATAAGCATTAGAAACTATATATTTAAGCAGATCAGGTGTAGATTTTACCGATATTTCTTTTTCTTTCAAACGCATATTCAAATCAGTAATGAGCAGTTCGGCAACTTTCAATAACTCTTCCTGTTTGAGCGGTTTAAAAATTATCGTTCCATCAAAACGGTTAATGAATTCCGGTCTGAATATATGATTCTTTTGAATATAGTCCAAAACTTTTTCCTGTGACAGATTAGACTTACTATCTTTGATTGATTGTCGAATAACTTCCGCTCCGGCATTGGAAGTTGCAATGATCATGCAATTTGTAAAATCGATAACACGGCCCAAAGCGTCAGTTAATCGTCCTTCGTCAAGAACTTGCAGAAACAAATCTAAAATTTTTGGATGAGCTTTTTCAATTTCATCCAAGAGGATGATAGAAAACGGATGGCTAATAACTGCCTCAGTCAAAAGTCCGCCCTCTTTCTTATCAGCGTCTCCAATCAGTCTGTTGACCGCATGGACTTCCTGGAACTCCGACATATCCAACCGAATGATTCTATGCTCTCCGCCGAAATAAACTGCAGCCAAGGCTTTGGTAGTTTCCGTCTTACCAACACCTGTGGGTCCCAAAAAAAGAAAACTTCCTATTGGACGCTTCTCTGAACGGATCCCGGAACGGGCGCGTCTTAAAGCATTGGCAATTTGTTTTACTGCCTCGTCCTGACCAATGATCCTTTGGTGAAGAGCTGATTCCAAATTCAACAACAAATCTTTTTCCTTTCCTTTGACTTTCTCAACAGGAACCTGGGTTCGTTCGCTTATTACTTTCTGGATGTGTTCAGGAATAACAACAGGACCTAAGCCCTTAGTATTGAGGGCGATAGTTGTGGCTTCCAATATTTCCAGCGATTTTTCGGGGTTGGGTAGGCTTTGAATCAATCTTGTAGCCAACTCAACAATTTCCTTTAAGCTTTGATATGTAAAAAATAATCCCGAGTAAAATTCTTCCTGCTCAGCGTGATCCTCGACGATTTTTAATGTTTCGTCAAAGTCCGGTTCAACAACTTCAATTTTTCCAAACCAACGTCCCAACTCTGCATTTTTGCTGATAGTGGATTGGTATCCGTTTTGCGTCGTAAGCCCAATAACTTTCAACCTTGATTTTAGAAACGGGAGCAGTGCTTCGGTGGCATTAATGCGACCGACTTCTTCTTTGGTATCGAACAAGGCATCAATATCGTTAATAACCAGGATTATATTTCCAGCCCACAGTGATTCAGAGAAGAGTAAGTGAATTTTATCGAGTGCTGATTGTGCACCTACCCGACCGCTTAAAATAGCACTGGTGTCTATTTGAACCAAGTGTTGATACTGCAGTGGTCGCAAAACTTCTCCGGAATTCATTGCCTTAGCTAGATGTTCGATTATGGTATGCCGGCCAACCCCGGGCTGACCGACCAAGAGCACGTTATGTGATCCATCCACTAAATACTGTTCAATCATTTCGATATATTTTTTATGGCCGTAAATATAGTGTGGCTTAACAACCAAAGCCCGGTTGGTCAAATCAGTGCCTACTTTATCCAAATTAGGCGTATATCCGGAGGACCAATCCTTGCCAATCCCCCTTACTCTGACTAACTTTTCTGTGTCCCAAAATTTAAATGCCTTTCGCATTCGGAACCAATGCCTTCTTTCCCATCTTCCAACCTGCCAAAGATCCGTATCCTTAATGTCATAATCAAACATCAATTTGTTGAAATTTTTGTCTTTCCTGTAAAGAGCCGGAAGCCAATGCGCCATTCCTAAAATGTTTCCACCGTTCTTTTGCAAATCTAGAACTGCTTCCAGAATAATTGCATTTAAGTCCAGTTCGTTCTGGGTTGAATAATTTTTCTTTGCCCGTTCAAGGAAATCCGCCGACGAAATATTCAAACGCTTAAGAATCCACTTGAACCGCGATTGGTCAGATAAATGTTCTAACAATTTATAAGCATTTATTCTGTCTCCGTTTACCGCTTCGTGGATAGCGTATGCAGAAAAGAAATCCAGTAGCTGACCGTAGTTACCGGAAATCAATATGTTTTTTGCCATCTCATCAGAAATCTTACGGTCTTCCTGAAGGTGCGCCAAAAAAAGAACGTAAACGATGTGTATGAGACCTATGGCCCCGAAGATCTTAGCAATGGATACTAAAGATCCGAAAGAAAGGTTTCCCGCAAGTATTATTAAAAGAGAGCCTAAAGCGAAACTTAAAAGCAGGCCCAAAGATGCTGTTTTCTTGGGATAAATTTTTTCCAGTCTTATTGCCGGGAGGTATCCGGAATTTTTTATCAGTTCGTTCATCTTAAGCTTGATCCTAAAAAGTAGATAACAATTCCAGGAATTGCAAACCAAAAAGCAAAGCAAAATAAAGTTACAGCAAAGATTACCACTTCCAATGCCAGACCTGTGGCAATCAAAACA
>DASPKQ010000038.1:0-2085 GCA_035627995.1 Verrucomicrobiia bacterium
AAATCGGAATTGAAAAGATTGCCGAAGAATTCGCAGACAAAAGCACATCGGCAAAGGCGGTGGATTTCGTCTTTAAGTGGATTGGTCTTCAATGGATGGATCGGCTCGGAAAAGAAACGCAGATAAACGCTGCCTTTGACAAGTATTCAAAACTCGCAGAGCAAGAACCTGATTCAAAATCAAAGAAAATAGTTGGATATCGTGTTGGAGATAATACCGGTCAGGCTGGCGCGGGTACTTTTTACTCTCTTAATCCGACAAACATAAATAGTGCCTTACCTAATAAAAGCACTGATGTAAAGAAACAAAATTTGGAATTTGATAATTTGCTCGAAATTTCAGAGTCTGAACTTTTTGGTTATAAAGGCAACCCCTCCGAATACTTAGCAAATAAATGGTTAAAAAGTAATTTTGATGTACTAGAAGAAGGTTCATTGATGGATAAGGCCGTTGCCGAGGAAGCAGTTAAGAGGGGATACGATGGCATAAAATACGGAAATCTTGAAATACAAGATTTAAGGAGTTTGAGGCCGGTTGGTAAAAAATCATCTGAAAAAAACTCGAAATTCAAAAAGCAAATGGAGGATATATTCGGTGACGAAGCTTCTCAGGTCATTGCGGACCTCAAGGCCAAGACACCTTCCGATAATGTCAAATTCCTGCTTTTCTCAGAACTCGCAGACGTTCAGCCGATCGCCATGTCTGAAATGCCAGAGCAATATCTAAAGGGCGGGAATGGCCGAATTCTCTATATGCTCAAGACCTACACGATTAAGCAAATCGACGTATTTAGAAATGAATGTTTTATTGACATGGCAGATAGAAAACGTGAAGCCCTGGGTAGATTCATCAGGCTTGCTTCAATGTTAATCCTCGCTAATGCTACAGCAGATATATTAAAAGACTTGCTTTTAGGGCGACCCCTTGAATCTGACGATGAAGACTACGCATGGGTCAAACTTACCGACAACATCATACGGTTATTTGGATTAACAAAATATAGCCTGTATCGTTTCAAGAAAGACGGGGTTTCGGAAGGCGTATCAAGCATAGTGCTTCCGCCGGTATTCAACTTCGTGACGCGCGGCGCAAAGGATATTGATAAAGCAATCAAGGATGACGGGGATTTTGAACCGCATCAAACTGAGATCATTCAAAGTGTCCCGATGCTTGGAAAACTATATTATTGGTGGTTCGGCGGCGGCAGGAAAAAAATTGAGGACGAAGAGTAATGTTTACCTATGCTCGATATCCGGCTCATATTTATCGGGATGGTTCCACTTGTAATAGAGAGAACCCACTAAAGCCCCTATGATAAGAAGCCACAAAAATATATTCGCAACGAAATTCAACCATCTTGGATCGCGCTTTTCTTCAGATGTTGTCACATTGTCCTCCTTAAGTTGTGGGACATGAGGTCTAAAGTATACACGGCATTTAGGAAATTTCAATGACTGACGATCAGTTCGAGACAATGATGGAACGCCTAGAGGACCGCCGCTCAAACAACCTGCGCGAAATCCTTGCTGCCATCCTACCATCACGGGATGACCGCGATCGCCTAATCCGTATAGAAGGAGAACTCCGGGCGCTTACAAACCTTATGGGTACGACCAGGACAGAGGACTTAAACAAGATTGAATTAGCTAACAAGAAAGCCGATGCAGCGCACCGGCGCATTGATTCGCAATTCTTGTGGTCCGTGGGGACGATCATCGTCACAGTAGGCGGCATGCTATTAACCGCCTTATTTGTTTATATGAGGTTAGATCATAGGGGGTAGTCATGGCAGAAGGCGAGCGTTTCAGCTTTCGTAAACTCTTCGGCGGCATATTCGACGGAAAGAATCATGCGAAAGTTATCGTCTTTGTCGCGATCATAGGAATCTGGTTTTGCGTATACCAAACCATAAGCGGGTTCGCGAACAGATTCAACAAGCCATCAGTAGGTATTATAAACTCCGGTGGCGCGCCCGTGGATAATTCGACCAAAAAATCCTTTTGGAGTCTTTTCTATTTCGGAGGGCAAAACCAATAAGTTAAAAAAAACTCGGGCGGCGCGCCATAAGGAGTTTTTCCCTGGACT
>DASPKQ010000039.1:0-3777 GCA_035627995.1 Verrucomicrobiia bacterium
TGTAACCAACACTTATGATGAGATTGGCCAATTAAAGAAAAAGGTTTGGGGCGCGGGAGTGGACTCAATGGAATATGACTACAATATAAGGAACTGGATGCTGGGCGGTAACCGGGCATACGCAAAATCTACCTCGTCAACCAATCACCTGTTTGGGTTTGACCTGGGTTATGATAAAACAAGTTTGGGATCGGTGGGCAGCTATGCTGCAGCGCAGTACAATGGCAACATTGGCGGTATGGTATGGAAGGGAACAGGTGATGATGAGATCAGGAAATACGACTTCACTTATGATAATGTAAACAGGTTAGCGGGTGCGGATTTTAATCAATATACTTCCGGCTCGTTCAGTAAAAATGCGGGGCTTGATTTTAGTACGCTTGATCTGACGTATGATGCCAATGGTAATATTCTTACGCAGCGGCAACGCGGCTGGAAGGTGGGTGGCAGTATTACTATGGATAGCCTGATATATACCTATGAAACCTCGACCAATAAGCTGAAAAACGTGGTAGATGCGGCAAACGATGTTAATACAAAGCTGGGCGATTTCAGGAGTTCCGGATTATATATTACCATGTTAGGTACAAAGACTTCTTCTGCTACGGACTATGTGTACGACGATAATGGCAACCTCGTGAAAGACCTTAATAAAGATATGGAGACCTTTGCCGGTGCAAATGGTATTGAGTACAACTATCTTAACCTGCCTGAAAAGATCACCGTAAAAACCAGCGGTGGCAATAAAGGTACTATCGAGTATGTATATGATGCCATGGGCAATAAATTGAGGAAGGTAACAACAGAAGGTGCTGTAATTACCACAACAGATTACATGGTAGGCAATTTTGTGAACGACACCTTGCAATTTTTGCCGCATGAAGAGGGTAGGGTGCGGTACAATCAGGACAGTGCCCGGTTTGAGTACGACTACTTTGTTAAAGACCATCTTGGTAATGTGCGGATGGTGTTGACGGAAGGGACTAAACTGGATGCCTACCCGATGCTGACCTTTGAAAATGCGGACAGTGTGCAGCAAAACATGTATTGGGAGAATAAGAATGGCCAGGCTATTGGTGTCGGTGCGTCGAGAGTGTCTCGTCCGGGTAATTTTGGGAATCAGGGCGAAAACGGTGATTATGTGATGCTTGTACGGCGGAGTACGGGAGCCATTGGTGCAACAAAATTCTTAAAAGTAATGGCGGGTGATAAAATTCATGCAAAAATTGATTATTATTATAATGTGATTAATTCCAACAATACCGGTGCTGATCCGCTGGCCAGTATTGTAGCCAGCCTTATCAGCAGTTTTGGGAACACTGCTACGCCTGGTGCTTTGTTGAAAAATGAATCGTCTGCACTCACCTCCCAGCTTTCGGCTAATGGTTCTTTTACCAGTTTTATTGATCCCCCTGCCAGTACCAGTGGCGGCAATGCTGCGCCTAAGGCTTATTTGTATGTTTTATTCTTTGATGAACGTTTTCAGTTTGATGCCGGCAGCAGCGTTGTTACTCCGGTTGATTACATCCTGGGCCTCAGAGGTACCATCGACAAGTATTTCTCCAACGCCATCACGGCCAACAAAAGCGGCTATGCCTATATCTACTTCGCCAATGAAAGCGATGAGTTGGTCTACTTCGACAACTTTTCCGTAACCCACGAGCGCGGACCGGTATTGGAAGAGACCCACTATTATCCTTTTGGATTGACGATGGCTGGGATAAGTTCGAAGGCGGTGGCATTTGGTGGGGCTGAAAATAAGTACAAGTATAATGGAAAGGAAGAGCAGCGGGGAGAGTTCTTTGATGGTTCGGGTTTAGAGTGGTTGGATTACGGGGCGAGGATGTATGATGCGCAGATTGGGAGATGGCATGTGCTGGATCCGTTAGCAGATAAGATGCGAAGGTGGTCGCCATACAACTATGCCTTAGATAATCCAATTAAATTTATTGATTCTGATGGTATGGCTCCTCCTGGCGAAAATGAAGAGCCGCCTTGGACTTATAAAGGACTGCGGCAGGTTGTTAACGCATCTCCTTTATTGTTGGCATTGGAAAGAAAGGTATTTTCTGATCCGAAAAGCGGGTTTAAGCAAAAGGATAATGACGGAAATTATATAAACCCGAAGCCGTCGGATATAAATGTCAGCCGTACCAATTTTGATTTTGGCTCAATTGAACTACCGAGGAATTTAAATAAGTATGAAGCTGCGGTTTCATATGCTTGGGAACTGGGTATTGCATCAGGCTTCGAACAAGGACAAAAATTCTATGATGATGCAAAAAATGGAAGGCTATCGAAATCTCAGTTTGTGGACAAGATAGTGGAATTAGATGCAAGAGGGATAATTACGGCAGCACAATTCGCAATAGAAGCATTTGGAGGAAGAGATGTTGTGCCTGGAGGTGACAATAGAATACTAATAGGCAAAATAAACACATTTACCAGACAGTTTTTAAAGAAAGGTGAGTCTCTACTTGAATACAAGGCTAAATCTGGAAGTAAAGCTGAGAAATTATTGAATGAAATTTTTGAAATAGCTAAATTAAGCATAAACAGAAAACAGTATGAAGAAATGTATGACAAGGCAACCAAACGTGCTAACAAGGAGAAGCAAGATGGTAATCAGTAATATATCAAATTTACTAATTGCTGTTCTGCTGCTAACAACTGTTTCGGTTTTTGGTCAAAAAAGCGAGCAAAGTAACTACTATGCTGAGGTTTTAGCGAGGGTTTTAAGTGATCCTGAATTCACTGCTCGTTTTCATCTTAAAAATGAAAAGAAGGATACGTTGCTTGTTGTTATTGACCAGGCATATAATCAAATTCAATCCAAGATAGCTGATTTTGTAATCAGGCCTGTCTTAAATGAAAACGAAGCGTGTGCAAGAATGAAAAACGGGGAACTTAGGACCGTTATTTTTTTATCTCCGATCCAAGTGATTGATTCGCTACAAAAATTTTACATTTCTGTCACTTGTTTCATATTGGTAAGAGACAAGAATACGTGCCATAAGAAATCTTTTTCCGGCGGTTTTTTTTCAACCTCGATTAATTCAAATTATATATTTCGATTTGATCATACGGCCCATAGATGGAGATTAGAATGACAAATAAATTTTAATTCAAGGATTGTTATTGGAGCTAAAGTGCTTCCGGTACAGATTTTTACTGAATTTATTCGGCAGGTACACCAGCGCCGGAAAAGCAAATGATGCTTAACAGCAAACCACTTAATTAAAGCTTTTATTTGCATACTTTATTTCTTAATAAATGGGTATGCACAGAATGATACTGTACCATCAAAGTTTATTAATAAGCAGTACGATTACAGCATAGATAGAGATAAAATTTTACAATCGTACGCTGATTCATTGAATACTCTTGGTTCGATAGATGCGATACCTTCCTTTATTTTTGATGAGTGCAGTGAGTATGATATTAGACTGCGAAAGGACGATCATGCTGAACAAGCAATTTGTCTGACAAATCATTTTATGATCTTTTAAAGAGGTATAGCTCACTATGAATTTCCGGAATAGAGCTGAAAATCCTTTCTTCCAGTGAGGCCTTTATCCCCCCACTACCCCTCCAAACTCCCCCCAAATCCCCTAACTTCATCTCCATGAAAAAACTCTTCTGGCTCGGTTTGATAGGCCTGTTACTGTTTGAAATAGCCAACGTCTATTTCATCATGCCTATGCCCGGCAGCCAGCGAATGAACAGCATCAACACCGCATATTTTCTATACCAATGGCGATGGATGTTTCGCGGCGT
>DASPKQ010000040.1:0-6760 GCA_035627995.1 Verrucomicrobiia bacterium
ATGAAAAAGAATCCGAAGTTTCGACCTAAAGAAGCATAATGAACAAATTGTTACTTTCAAACGTTGTCTTAATACTAGGGGGATTGGGTATTTTTATAGGATTAATTTCGATATTTTTTCCAATCTTAAGCAGCAATAATGTTTATATATCAGATGAATATATTTATGTACCGATTGGTATGGGTTTACTGCTAGTGCTTTTCGGAGGAGCAGTCTCCGTATATGAGGGGAAAAGGTATCAGCCCCAATCAGCATTAGTTAGCAGAATTGTAAGTATTTTCGTAATAACCGTAGTTATATTACTGTTCTTCACGGTATTAATCGGGCTTTGGTTTGCGAGTAGTTGGACATAAAATTATGGAAAATCAAATTTCAAAACCTGAAGATTTTAAAGAAAAAGGCTTTTGGCACAAACATGCGGTTTTAGGTGCGTTGTTTTTCTTATTTCTGTTAGCAGGCGTTGCGTTTGCTCTTTACCAAGGACCATTATCTAATGATGCCTTAAGATGCAAAGCTTTGGGGACTAAATGTGATTCGGGCGAAATTAACAACCATAATCAATCCAGTAATAACACCCAACCTAGCTGTATTGAAGGGGCAGAAGATTGCCAAGATACAATAAAGGATGATGGATCTAATATTGCTGTTGTGAGGTTTCAAGGTGGTTTGTGCGTAAACTTCGAGGATTGTAAGTTAGAGATTCGGATTGACTCATCAGGCAAGCTTTTAACCGATGGTGCAACCTACGGAACTTTAACCTCAGCAGAACTAAACGGCCTAAAAAAGGCAATTGCCGATACCGATTTTGCCAAAGTTAGGACACTTTCCTTCACAGGTGTTTGTCCTACCGCATACGATGGCAGTGAGGTAATTTTTTCCTTCAACACCGGAAGTAAAACAGAGGTGCTTTCCGCATGTGAATATGACATTGATGAAACCTATGGTGCGTTCGGCTACGTTAATCGGTTGATAGAGAAATATTATTACCAAAAATAACCATGCTGTTCCGAAGAAAAACAAGAAATCGTATCATATTAATTATTGTTGTAGGGATTTTGTTTGTACTGTTCCGTGGGATCTCCGCTACTACCAAAGATGATTTTAGATGCAACTATAAATTTATTTATGCGATTTGTGTCCCAAAAAGAGCTGATGCCAAGATGCCGTCGTTTATGGAAGTTTTTAAAGAAGGGATTAAATTTTAAATGTTGGTACACATTGGAAGAATCATTAACAAAAAAATGGTTGGCAAATACGCTGTTCCTGCGTTTAATACCAACGATTTAGAAACAACTCAAGGCATAGCAAGAGCGGCGCAAGCACAGAACGCACCTGTGATTATGCAGACCTCAGAAGGTGCAATTGAATATGCCGGACTGGAAGAAATCACCGCAATCATAAAAGCCGTTGTTCGGGAAGTTGATGTACCGATTGCCTTACATCAAGATCATTGCAAAGATTTTGAACTCATCAAAAAATTGATCGCTCATGGTTACTCCTCGGTAATGATTGATGCCTCGCACCTTGAATACAAAGAGAATGTAAAGCTTACGAAGGCTGTAGTGGCCTATGCCCATAAAAGAGGAGTTTGGGTTCAAGCCGAATTAGGTAGACTTTTGGGTAATGAAGATTGGCAAAGCGTTAAGAGCGGTCAAGATCTAATGACAGATCCGATCCAGGCCGCTAAATTTGTGAGAGATACGGGCGTGGATACACTTGCGGTGGCAGTTGGATCATTCCACGGCATTCCTGTAAATCCCGAGATAAAAAAAATTCTGACGACTTTACGAGAGCATATTGATCTCCATCGGTTGAAGTTGATACACGAACATGTAAGGGTTCCTTTAGTACTGCATGGAGCTTCTGGCGTACCCGATCACCAGATGCAGGCTGCCATAAAACATGGAGTTGCGGTGTTTAATATCGATACGGATTTGAGAGTAGCATTCAACAAGGGTTTGAGAAAAAACATTAAAGACAACCCTCAGATATATGACCCTAGAAAACTTTTGCGTCCCGCCACTGATTCACTACAAAAAATGGCTGAGGAAAAAATCAAACTTTTAAAGGCTAAAAACAAAGCCAAAGAAATTGTTAAGGCTCACCAGCTTGTAATTTAAATAATTAACCAGAACAACGTTCTCAAACGTATGAAACGAATCGTACAGTGGGTAGAGAAGCATGTGAACATCAAGAATGATAATGAATTTATCATGTTCTTGCTGTGGGCAATTTTTGCCGCCACATTCTTTTTCTCCTTGCTACTTGTATAAAATTCAAAAAAATTTATGCATAAAATCAGAGTTGCTATCAATGGCTTCGGTCGGATAGGACGTGCGGCTTTCAAAATTGCCTTGGAAAAACCCGACTTGGAGATTGTGGGAATTAACGATCTGACTGATCCGGCGGTTTTAGCGCACCTTTTAAAATATGATTCGGTATATGGAATTTATCCTAAGAGCGTGGGCTCGGATTTGAATCATAAGAAAGTAAATGCAAATGTTTCTTCGGTCGGAGACGTTATTGTGGAAGGAAAAAAATTTCCTATTTTTGCCGAAAAGGATCCAGCTCTTCTTCCGTGGAAAGATTTGAACGTTGATGTGGTTATTGAATCAACAGGAAGATTTACAGATTCGGAAAAAGCAGGAGCTCACCTCAAAGCAGGCGCGAAAAAGGTTATCATTTCAGCTCCAGCCAAAGATGAAGGTGTAACCCCAACATTCATTATCGGAGTAAACCATGATAAGTATCAGAATCAACAGATTATATCCAATGCTTCCTGCACTACTAATTGCATAACCCCGGTAATAGCCGTGCTGCATTCCAAATTTGGCATCAAAAAAATGTTGATGTCTACGATCCATTCATATACCGCTGAACAGAATTTGGTTGACGGTCCTCCGCCAGGCGGTAAATCCAATGATTTGCGAAGGGCTCGTGGCGCTGCCATGAACATTATTCCAACTAGCACTGGAGCCACCATTGCGACCACTGAGGCTATTCCTGAGCTGAAAGGATTTTTAGGCGGCGCTGCATACCGCGTTCCAACACCTTGCGGTTCGCTTTCTGATTTTACGCTTTTACTTAATAAGAAAACTACAGTCGAAGAAATCAACCAGGCATTTATCGAAGCATCCAAGCATCCTTTATGGAAAGATGTTTTGGAAGTCACTCGCGACCCAATTGTATCCACGGATGTTATAGGTAATCCTCATTCATCTATCATAGACCTGTCGTTAACTCAGGTGGTGGATGGTGATTTAGTTAAAGTGGTCGCTTGGTATGATAATGAATTTGGCTATTCAAACCGTTTAGTAGAACAGACTGTTCTGGTAGGAAAAAGCTCCTAATCCTAATGTTAAAAGCTGTAAACCAAGTAAAACTTGATCAAAAAAGAGTAATCCTGCGTGCCGGATTTGATGTGCCGTTAAAGCAGACAAAGGAAAAAGAACATTTTGTGGTTGCAGATGATTCCCGTGTTAAGGATGCCTTACCAACTATCAATTATCTTATTGATAGCAAATCTAAAATTGTAATCATTGCTCATTTAGGTCGACCAGAAGGGAAATGGGATTTATCAAAAAGTCTTTGGCCTGTTGCTGATGACTTGGCGCGATTATTAAACCGAAAAGCAGTAAGAGTTAGTAGCAAATTGCCAAATTATAACTTGCCTCACGTATATTTTTTAGAATCCGATATTACCCAAAAAGATTATTCATCTTTAACCAAAAAGCTTAAGCCCGGGGACATTTTATTTTTAGAAAACTTAAGGTTTTATCCAGGGGAAGAACAAAATGATGACGGATTTGCCAAAACCTTATCATCCTTCGGTGAAATTTATGTCAACGACGCTTTTTCTGTGGCGCACAGAAAAGCTGCATCCACTCATGGTCTGACATTAAAGCTTAAGTCTTATGCTGGCATTTCCTTGATGAAGGAAATTACGGCTCTAAGTAAAATCCTTAAGAATCCGGCCGAGCCTATGGTGGTTGTAATGGGAGGCGCTAAGATTTCAGACAAGATAGATACTATTAACAACCTGGCAAAAAGAGCGGAAAAAGTTTTAGTCGGCGGCATTATTGCCAACGCCTTCATTAAAGCCAAGGGCTATGACATCGGTGCGTCTAAGGTTGCCGAGGTTGATTTGGCGAAAGAGCTATTAAGAAATTATGGAGATAAGATTGTTTTGCCCACAGATCTGGTTGTGGCCAAAAATCCGGAAGAGCATTCAAGGGTTGCAACTTTGGACAAAATTTTACCTTATGAAAGTATTTTTGATATCGGACCAAAGACTGTCACTAAATTTTCTAAAATTATTGAATCCGCAAAAACTTTAGTTTGGAACGGCCCAATGGGAAAATTTGAAGTAGCTAAATATTCCTTCGGAAGCAAAGCATTGGCTCAGGCTTTTGCCTCAAGGTCTAAAGGCCCTGCCTTTGGTGTGGTTGGCGGTGGAGAAACTTTAGAAGCAATTGAGATGGCTAAAGTAGGAGAATTTATTGACCATCTTTCTACCGGTGGTGGTGCGATGCTTGAATTTTTGTCAGGAAAAAAATTACCTGCTATTAAGGCCTTAGAAAATTAAATGGATATCCCAGGCACTAACAATCCTTTCCCTCCTGCTCCACCACCTCACAAAGACTTTATTCAGCGTCATATGGTGGCTGGTTTGTTATTCGCCGGCACAATCTTCTTCTTGGCAGTTTTGTTTATGTATAAGGTTGATTACTACAGGCGCCAAATCGATACGAATATTCCCGCACACCAACAAAGGACAAGTATAACGACTAACTGGCAAACATATCGGAACAATCAAAAAGGGTTTGAATTAAAGTATCCGACAACATGGACCGCGACAACTGATTCGCAAATGGGAAACAGATTTAATGACTCTGTGTTATTTGTTAACAGCCCTGAAAATATAGTCGTTGCCAACAAACTTAAGAATGGTGAACTGCCAACAAGAGAAGGTTATGCTGATGATGTTAGAATCAGTATTTTTCCTGTTGTTCAGATTAAAGATTTAGATTCATATGTGGAAAGAAACCGCGACAAACTTTTTACTAAAATTGAAAAAACAACTTTGGACGGTTATGACGGCTATGGAATGGTTGAAGGCGGTTATGGAGCTTCCTACACAATTATGGTCCAGAAGGAGAAGCAAGTCTATGAAATTTTGTTCGGAAACCGAGATGACAAAAGCAAACTAACGACAATTGATAAATCGATAATTTCTTCCTTTAAATTCGTTGAAGAAGTCGAAAATAAGAATGGAACAGCTTGTATTCAGGTGATAGCACCAGCCTGGAATCCACAAACTGGTGAAGTAAGAGAATTCCCAACACCATGCGATGTACCGCAAAATTGGGTTCAGCTCAAAGAATATCACACTAATTCTTCGGAAATGGACCCCTGTGGTTATTGGGTTGCGATTGAGCCAAAGACAGAAAAGGAATTTTATTTTTCTTCGTCCTTAATGACTCCGGAAGGTTGGGTAAATTATCCGGTTTATTGCAAAGAATAACATGCCTGATATTAATCAAAATCAAAATTTTACAAAGAATACAGATCCAGACTTTCTCCATCGACATATGAAGATTCTGCTTTTGGTTTCTGGAATTTTGATCGCGGCCGGATTGATCAATATTTACGGTATTGAACAGCGTAGAAAAAGAATTGATACTAATATCCCAGCCCATAAAAAAGAGCACTCAGAATCGAACTGGCCTCTGTATATAAATAAGGAATATGGATTTGAAATAAAATTTACAGATAAATGGAAAAATTATAAGGTGGTGAAGGGCAAGAATACAAAGGTTTCTGATCAATTGGTGAATGTTGTTTATAGTTTTGGTCTGCCTGACCCAGAAAATAAAAGTGGGTATGCTCAAGACGGTTTTGCATATCCTTTAGAAATAATAATCGAACCCAAGTCTGAGTGGGACAAAGAACTACAATATGTAGATGCCATAGATCGAAAAGTGATGGAGGCTTGGGTGTTAAGTAAAAATGATTCATACGTATTTTTCTTTTTGCATTGGGGGCAAGATCCTCCTCCCGGTTATGGCCCCGAGGAACTCGATATTGACCAAATCCTTTCCACATTTAAACTTACGACACATTCGTCTGACTCGAAGGTCTTTGTAAACGAGAAATATGGATTCGAGTTTCAGCATCCAGAGAGCACGGTTGTGACAAAAAACGAGCCTTCAGGAAGATTTGGAACTGGTGTGAACTTTTCAGTTAGTGAACCTGATTCCAAATGGATCTATTCCGTAGATGTTAAACCTAATAATGCTGGGCTGACGACAGAACAAGTGTTTACAGAAAATTATGACTTCTATAAGAATCTCGCAACTCAATACACCGAGTTTAGAGCAGATGATCTTTATGTCTCGGATATAAAGGTTAGTGATATTGATGCAAAAATGCTTTATATAGACAATTTTGGAGACGTTGGCAGCACAATGGTTTCGGTTACTTACAACGGTTATGTTTATATGATTGCCGGCGGTATTCATAAGGGAGAATTAGACAGTTTTCTTAAAACATTTAAATTTATTATAAAGTCCTCATAATTGTATCGTTTGCGGATAAAAATATGAATTTTCAACCATATAAAAAATTATTATTAGTTGTTCTCGATGGATTTGGAATTGCCACAGAAGGTCATGGTAATGGCATAACCTTAGCTAATCCTCAGACAATCAATAATCTTGTAAATAACTACCCAACGACAACACTTCAGGCCTCAGGTCCG
>DASPKQ010000041.1:0-4577 GCA_035627995.1 Verrucomicrobiia bacterium
GAGATTATTTTCTGCTATTCCGTTTCCTGAGCACCTCAAAGATAAAGTACGAGAGTTGACCCGAGGACGATTACCTGTTCCTTATGTTAATGTTACTAATTTGCACGTGACAATTAATTTCTTCGGAGACCTGGAGACGGACCAAACTAAAAGGTTGATACAGATTTTTCCCGAGGCACTAAACAACAAAGCAACGTTTAAACTCTATTTTGATCAGATCACGAAATTTCACCATCAGATTCATATGACTTTGAAAGATAATCCGCAACTAATTGCCTTGCAGGCAGAAATGCATAAGTATTTTGATAAACACGGGTTCGGACTTCAGGACCGGGCTTTTTACCCGCATGTTAAATTAGCCAACCTGCACATGGATAAAGTTATGCATAGGGAGAGAAAGATAGAAAACTTTCCTAATAATGAGCTGAGTCAATTAGATTTTGTGGCAGAAAAAGTTGTTCTCTATGAAAGCAAATTACTTTTGCACCACGCTCATCACAAGCCAGTCGCGGAGATTGCCCTCACATGAAAGTTGATATCGCCGAAATTTTGGTTGACAGGATAACGAGACAAGAAACCATAAATAGAATTTCTGAGTATGTCCGTTCGGGAAAAAGAGGATATGCTGTTACTGTGTATTCCGAATTTATTGTCTTCGCCCAAAGTGATCCAGAATACAAGCAGGTGCTCAATAATGCCGCCTTGTCTTTGCCTGACGGTGTTGGAATAATTTGGGCGGCAAAATATCTATCGCTTAAGGCTAGCAATAAAATCCAGGCTCTTTGGCAAATCGTTTATACTGGAGCATCTTTAATATTCGCTCCTTCTTATTGCCGAACGATTTTGCCTGAACAGGTTATAGGCAGTCGAATAATTTGGGATATTGCTGAGATGTGTCAAAAACAAAATTTTAGTATGGCCTTAGTGGGCGGAGAGCAAAATGTATCACAAGTTACTGCAGAAAAATTAAAAACTGTGTGTCCTAGTTTAAAAATCAATTTGGCAATTTCAAACAACGTGCCATTTGATCAAGCTTTAGTCCAAAAGATTGCTTCTTCCAATTCTGATATACTGTTAATTGCTTATCAGCCACCAAAGCAAGAAAAATGGTTAGCGGCCAATATCAATGCCTTGAATGTAAAAATGGCCATGGGTGTTGGGGGGACATTTGATTATATTTCCGGGCATCGCTTAAACGTTCCGAAGCTTGTTAGTCAGCTGGGGCTGGAATGGTTCTGGCGGTTAATCACTCAACCATGGCGTGTAAAAAGAATTTGGAACGCTATAATAGTGTTTATTTCAATTGTTTATAGATATAAATTAAAGCAACAGAATTTAGTATGAGCAAGAATGTAAGAACTAGGATGGCACCTTCTCCGACTGGTTTTTTCCATGTGGGAAGTTTACGGACGGCCTTATATAATTATCTTTTTGCCAAAAAACATGGCGGCAAATTTATTTTGCGCATTGAAGACACCGATCAAAATAGAATTGTCGAAGGAGCTTTGGAAAATATTGTTCAGTCATTGCACGAGTTTGGTCTTGAAGCTGACGAAGGGCCTTATTGGGAGAATCAAATAAAGGAAAGAGGGGATAAAGGGCCATACCTGCAATCTCAGCGGCTTGAGATGTATCGCCAATACGCTCAGGAGCTAGTAGATAAAAAAGCTGCTTATTATTGTTTTTGTACTCCACAACGTCTGGAAGAACTTAGGAATTCCCAAGAAGCACAAAAGTTGCCGCCAAAATATGACAAACATTGTCTAAAGCTTTCTGACGAAGAAGTGAGAAAAAAGCTCACTGAAAAGGAGCCGTATGTCATTCGCCTAAATGTTCCCGCGGATCAAACCATAAGATTTACAGATTTGGCACATGGCGAAATTACTATTTCTACCAATGATGTTGATGATCAAGTATTGCTTAAATCAGACGGATTTCCAACTTATCATTTAGCGGTTGTTGTAGATGACCATGCCATGGAAATTTCCCATGTAATAAGAGGCGATGAGTGGATTCCTTCAACGCCAAAACATATTTTGCTTTATTCCTCATTTGGTTGGGAGTCGCCACAATACGTTCATTTGCCGCTTTTGCTTTCAAAGTCTAAGAAAAAACTTTCCAAGCGGGAAGGTGATGTGGCAGTTAAAGATTTTATTAAACAGGGTTATTTGCCTGAAGCGCTATTAAATTTTGTCGCTCTACTCGGTTGGAATCCAAAAACAGAACAGGAAGTGTTTACCCTAAAAGAACTAATCGAGCAGTTTGATGTGAATAAGCTGAATAAGTCAGGCGCGGTTTTCGATTTAGAGAAATTGGATTGGATTAACGGGCTTTACATTCGAAAGCTTTCGGCTGAGGATTTATTAGTAAAACTCGAACCGTACCTAAAAGAAAACAATTTCGAGATTGAAAATTATCCAAAACAATATTTAGTTAAAATAATAAAATTGGAACAGGAAAGACTAAAGAAGCTCTCAGAAATAGGGGAGAGGGTGTCGTATTTTTTCCTGGAACCGGAATATTCTCCAGATTTATTGATTTGGAAAAAAACCGACAAGGAGACCATTAGAAAAAATTTGAACTCAATTCAAGTAATGCTTTCAGGGATCCCGTTGGAAAATTTTAATCAGGAATATTTGGAGCGAGAAATAAAATCATTTATCGAAAAAAATGAATTAAAGACTGGGGAAGTACTTTGGCCTTTGCGAGTGGCTCTTACGGGCGTAGACGCAAGTCCTGGTCCGTTTGAAATTATGGATGCATTTGGCGTGCTTTCTAATGGAAAGGACCTAGTGCTTAAGCGAATAGAAACTGCAAAGCTTAAGGTAAGTTGAATCTTTACAAAAAAGTAGCAAAATGGTAGAATATACGCGATATGTTCTACTCTTTGAAACAAAAACTTAATAACAACAAAATACTTTTATCCGGTCTGCTTATTGCAGCTCTGGTTTTTGTTTTTGGCGTAAAACCCTTTGTTGTTGGACAATCTACCGATGAACTGAATCGTCAGAAGCAAGAGAGACAACAGAAATTGAACGAAGTAACAAAGAAAATTAGTGAATTGCAAAGCGAGATCAAACAGCGCCGAGCAATCGCCAACTCTTTAAAGAACGAAATCGCCTTAGTTGACTTGGAAATTGCGGAAACTGAAGCACAAATTGAAGCCACAAATACCAAGATCGATGCTACAAACCTCGAAATTGCCGACATAACTAATCAGATAGTCAAAACGGAAGAAGATATTAAGGAGCAGAAAGAAGTATTGAAGGATTTGATTAGCCAAATCAATGATTTGGACCAAATGTCACCTTTAGAAATTGCATTAGAAAACGACAACTTTACTGAGTTCTTAGACCAGCTTCAGTACGCCACCAACGTTCAAGAGCGAAGCCAGGAGGCCTTAACTCAGATTAAGGTGCTCAAGGCCGCTTTGGAGCAAAAGAATATTGAATTGCGAAGGCAAAAAGCCGAGCTAGATGCGTTACGGGGCCAGCTCCAAATCGCGCAAGCTGGATTAGAAGGACAAAGAAAAGCTAAGCAGCAAATGTTGGATAAAACTCGGGGTCAGGAACGAGCATACCAGCAACTGCTATCACAATCAGAAGATTTAGAAGAGCAGATTCAAAAGGAAATTTATGATCTTGAAGTTGAACTACGAAAACGCTTAGGTAACAACCGTTTGCCACCAAAGAAAGGTTTGTTCATGTGGCCAATGAACGGTGTCTTGACTCAAGGCTATGGTAACACTGGTTTTACTAAATTAGGTTATAATTTTCACAATGGTCTGGATATTGCTGCTCCGGCTGGAACGCAAATTTACGCGGTTCACGATGGAACAGTTCTTAATACAGGTACCGGACAGGGTGCCTATGGTAATTGGGTTACCATAAAGCACAATGTTAGCGGCGGACGATCACTTATATCTTTATACGCTCATATGAGCAGTTTTAAGGTTAAAGTCGGCCAAGCAGTTAAAACTGGTGATCTCATCGGCTTTGAAGGAAATACCGGAAACACCACACGTCTGCTTTATGGCCCACATCGCGGCTACC
The DNA here is from genome assembly GCA_035627995.1 of Verrucomicrobiia bacterium. Taxonomy (GTDB): domain Bacteria; phylum Patescibacteriota; class Doudnabacteria; order UBA920; family O2-02-FULL-48-8; genus DASPKQ01. The sequence goes on from DASPKQ010000041.1 coordinate 4,053, forward strand.
ATCTCCACTTCACCGTATTTGATTCTGCTGACTATGGCGTTGCAGATGGCACCTTAACCAAAACTTACGGTCCGTATAAGGTTCCATTCGGCGCTACTTATAACCCAATGGACTTCTTATAATTTTTTAAACCAAATAGGGAAGACCTCTTCGGGGAAGAGGTCTTCTTTTTGTCTTGTTCCACTCCCCAGCTTTATTTAAAAAATAAAAAATATTAATTTATTTTTAATTTTTATTTATAAAGGACAGGGAACTGATTGGTCCGGATTTGTCGATGACTAGTTAAGCCGGGAGACCCGGTCGTAGTCACGATCCGGACGCCCATGACTGGGGTTTAACCATTGTTAATGTCGCATAAGTATCATTGTGCGACAAGCTAATAATCCCTTTTGTTTGTTATGGTTTAACTGTGTTAAATACCCTATCTTGCCTGCTTATCATTATTTTTTTATTTTTTATTCCAATTAATCTATGCCCTCGCTTCCCCTTGATCTTGCTTGCATCGTCCAATAGACGGTTTGCTTT
>DASPKQ010000042.1:0-6985 GCA_035627995.1 Verrucomicrobiia bacterium
ATATTTGGTTAAAACTTCTTTCTGTGTGGCGAACTTAAGAAAATCCCAGGCCACGGCTTGATTCTTTGAAGCTTTAGAAACAGCCTCGCCCCAATAGTTAGCAAAATTAACTTTTATTCCCGAAGCGTCCACTTGAGGTGCGGCAGCAATTGACCAGTTCAAATTAGGAGCTTTATCAATGATGATTTCTCTCATGTATGAATACGAAAGCATCATGCCAAGCTTGCCCTGACTGAAGGCGTCAACGCTATTATTTGTTTTTGCATTCCAAGTGTATGTTTTCTTAGCTGGGTTGGCGAACTGCGTATAAAATTCTAATGCAACTGCTGCTGGATTGTAATTTGAGTCCTGGCCCGATACCTGCTGGTCAATCGTCACGTCGCCGTTTGGTCCGTAAAATTGCGTTCCGTTTTGGAGCATAAGTAAGGACACAATATCCACTCCGCGGTTTACATTGGAAGCCATGCCCATCGCAATACCGGATCGGATAAAGTCACCGTTTCGATCTTGTCTTGTGATTTTTTGCACAGCAGAAACCACTTCCGGCCAGGTTTTAGGAGGCTCAGAAATTCCTACCGAATTTAAAATATCTTTGTTGTAATACAACGCGAGTACATCAACAGAAAGCGGTACAGCATAAATCTGAGAATTTTTAATAAAGTCTTCAGAAGCCACATCGACGAACGTTTCGCGATACTGCCTTTCTGTCATTAACCCAGGGGTCATGGGCGCGAGTTTATCGATATGACGAGGAAGCCAGTCGTTATGAATGGTAAAAATATCCGGTCCCCTTCCGGCAGCAATTGCATCCAATAATTCCTGCTCGTAAGTGGCAATATCTTTCTTAACAAATTTGATGGTTACATTTTTATATACTGCCTGGTAAGCCTGGGCCAGTTCCATAATATTTTCCTGGTCCTCGAAAGTTTTCCACCAAATAAGCTCTACGGGTTCCGCTGCGGGTGCCCTTCCCCCGCCTTTAGGCAAAAAGAAAGATACAACTAAAATTACGAAGAAAAACGCGATAATTCCGCCTATGATGAGATATTTTTTTGGCATGTTTTGTTTCGAATCAAAAAAAAGCGATTTAGCAGATTAATTCTACAATAAATCGCTTTATTTTTCAACTACACCTTTAGATTCTTCAAAAATTTTTCAAAATCGTCTTTAAGCTCTTGGTGTTTGAGTCCGAACTCTACTACAGCTTTCAAGTACTCCAACTTATTTCCGCAATCATAATACTTGCCGCCTTCTATCTCGACGGCATATACAGCCTTCTTCTGTTCCAGAAAAATATTCAAAGCGTCCACGTAAACTAATTCTTTTGGAGTATTATCCCTTTCAAGCCTGGCCTTAGCCTCTTCAATAGCATCAAAAAATTCTGGATCAAACAAATTACCAGAGACGACCGCAAGGGTTGAGTCTATTCTGCCCACTCCGGGCTTTTCAATAATTTGATCTACTTTAATAACTCCTTTTTCAACCTGCTTTCCGGAAGCAAAAGCGTATTTTTTATAATCTTCGGGCTGATCTTTTTTTACGCTTCCTAAAATAGCGCTTCCACCCAAACTTTCGTAAGCGTTAATCAGCTGCTGACAACGTGATGGAGAAGCTTCGATAAATTCATCTCCCCATAAAACTATAAAAGGTTCATCTCCGACCAAATCACGCGCGTTTAAAATTGGCGTAGCATTTCCAAGAGGACCTTTTTGGCGAACATAATAAAAATTTGCCATATCGGCAATACGCCTGATTTCTTCAAGCTCGGCATATTTACCGGACTCCTCAAGTCTCTTTTCCAATTCAAACGGATAATCGAAATGGTCCTCAATTGTTCTCTTAAGCCAACCCGTAACGATAATGATGTCCTCAATTCCCGCCGATACTGCATCCTCGACCACGTATTGAATTATTGGTTTATCAACCAAAGGAAGCATCTCTTTTGGTTGCGCCTTGGTTGCTGGCAAAAATCTCGTTCCGTATCCTGCAGCCGGAATGATAGCTTTTCTTACTTTCTTGGCCATATTTATCAGGTTAATTAACAGCTTACATATTATAGCTCACGCTCCTGTCTTGTTAAACCTAGTTTAAGCGTCCAGAAAATATTATGCTTCTTGCATTTTTTTGGACGTTCCACTAACAAACTGTTACTCAACTCTTGGACGGTACTGTAGAGCTTCCGCCAAGTGGGTGGTTTTTATCTTTTCGTCCTGGGCTAGATCCGCAATTGTTCTGCCAAGCTTGAGTATTCGGTGGTAAGAACGTGCTGATAAAAACATCTTTGTGACCGCCACCTTCATAAATTCTTGACCTTCTGGGTCAAGTTGGCAGAAATGTCGAATTTCTTTAATGGACATTTCCGAATTGGTCTTTACATTGGATATATTTTTGAACCTCGTACTTTGTATATCCCGTGCCGCTTGTACCCTCCTTTGGATCGTATGCGAGGATTCTCCATAAGCCGAAGCAGATAGTTTCTCATATTCCACTCGTCCTACTTCGACGTATAAATCGATTCTGTCTAACAACGGACCAGAAATCTTCTTCTGGTACTTCATAATCTGGGAAGGACTACATACACAAACCTTTGCTGAATCACTTAAGTATCCACAAGGACATGGGTTCTGAGCCGCAATCAAACTGAATTGCGCGGGAAAAGAATAAGTTCCAGATGCTCTAGATACCGTTACAAATCCGTCTTCTAACGGCTGCCTTAGATTTTCTAAGACAGCCCTCGAAAATTCGGGCAACTCATCCAAAAATAAAACACCTCTGTGTGCCAGGGAAATCTCTCCTGGTTTAGGCACTGATCCTCCCCCGACTAAAGCCACTCCAGAGGTTGTGTGATGGGGACTCCTAAACGGACGATTACTAATAATTTGATTATTAAGGTTAAGTAATCCCGCAATGCTGTAAATTTTTGTAATCTCCAGAACTTCTTCAACCGTAAGTTTTGGCAATATAGATGGAAGAGCTCTGGCTAATAAAGTTTTACCACTGCCCGGTGGCCCTGACAAAAGAAGGTTATGTCCACCTGCTGCAGCAATTTCCAATGCTCTTTTAGCAGCCTCCTGACCTTTTACCAGTTTCATATCAAAGTTGTTCTCAGGAATTTTTAAAACTGTTTCCCAATTTACCGGTTGCAATTGATCGATAATAACCAAGCCCTGTAGATATCCAATGACTTGGATTAGACTTTCACAGGGTATAATTTTGATTTCATTGACTAAAGTTGCTTCAGGGCTGTTTTGTTTTGGAATAAACACGGTTGAAAATCCATACTCTCTGGCTGATAATAATATCGGAAGGATCCCAGAAACCGGTCGAATTGATCCGTCTAATGCAAGCTCTCCAACAAATAGTTTGTCTTGCTGATCAAAACTGATTTGGCCTGAGTTGAGTAATATTGATATGGCAATCGGCAAATCGAAATGACTTCCATTCTTTGGCAAATCTGCAGGCGCCAGGTTTATAGAAACTCTGTTTCTTGGAAAAACAGCACTGGAATTCTTAATTGCGGATTTTACTCTTTCTCTGGCTTCCTGAACGGATGTATCAGGCAATCCTACGACAATGGTCGTGGGTAGTCCTGGTGAAATATCCACTTCAATTTCAATGATTGAAGCGTTTAGCCCCAAAACAGAAGCGGAATAGATTTTAGTTAACATAAAGAAAACCCCGGACCAATTATCTGATCCGGGATTAATTATTTAACAGTATCTACAAAACCGAAAACCTGAGCTAAAGCCAGTTTGAAATCCTCAATCTCTGAATCAAAAACAACCATATGGTTTCTCTGCTTTTGACCAGATTTAACCGAAGACTCGGTAATCTTTACGTATGGCTTATTTTCTTTGGTTTTTCTTACATCAAAGAAAAATGCTCTTCTACCAAGTAAAACCTTGGTGGAAAAAAGCGGCGCGATAATTTCAGGCATATCCTTTTATCCCCGTAAGGGGTAATTAATAATAAGAGAACATTTTAATACTATGCCTATTATTTTGTAAAGACCTTACATCTGTGAATAATTTCACAAACAAAAATTCACAAACTTTGTTTGTGAATCATCACTCAAAATATTAAAAAAATAATACTATCTGGTAAACAACAGCCCGTTGAATCGGTCATTAACAATCAGTGGAACTCCGGAAAGTTGGTCAATCTGTTTGGCCAAACCAGCAAGTTGGCAGTTATGCTCAATGCCGTTTGAGCAATGAGCGCAGAGTCCACGGATCTGCTGTGCGATATTGTTTTTTTGCTTTTCGAATTCGCTCATATTAGTTCCAATTAATTATTATTCAAGTCTTCTGATTACTCCAACAACCTTTCCCTGAATTGACCATTCGCTTTCTGGATAGATATTCGGGTAATCTTTATTCTCGGCCTTTAAATAAAACTTATTATCTTTTTTTACCAATCTCTTTACTGTAGCCTCATCCTCGAGCAATGCAACAACAATATCATTAACTTCAGCTAATTTTTGCTGTTTTACCAAAACCAGGTCTCCATCCAAAATTCCAGCGTCTTTCATACTCATCCCTTGTACCTTGAGAAGAAAAACATCTTTGCGACCTCTTATTAAGCTTGTAGGCAAGCTGAGCCAATCTTCAATCTGTTCTTCTGCCAGCATGGGAAGTCCTGCGGTAATTCGTCCGATTAATGGTACACTCAGCATTCCTCTCATTACCGGATCTCCGTCCCGGTCAATGACTTCTATTCCTCTAGCTTTCCCTGTGGTCTTCACGTAACCCTTGGCTTCTAATGCTTTAATCAGTTTGGCTACGGCGTTTTTTGATTTCAACCTTAGAGCAGTGGCGATTTCGGAAATGGACGGCGGCAAACCTTTGCTTCTAATTTCATTCGTGAGGTAGTCCAATAAATTTTTTTGCTTCGGTGTAAGTTCTTCCATAGTGGTTTAGATTGTTAAGGTGGGCTTTGGAAGAAACCGATAATCTCCAGGCGGCGTTGGATATCACCGGTTTCTTCTATTTCCCCACAAATCCCGAGTTGGGATCATTAAGGGGTCATAAGTCCCTTGTTCATCCCTCCTCTGAAGTATATGGTAAACGATCGTTCACCTTATGTCAAGAGCCTTAAGTTTCCTAAATATTTAAAGATATTTTAAACTTGTCCACAATTCGATTGACACTCTTTGCATGCTTAGGCTACATTAAAAAAACCAAAACAAACCTTACCAACCTGCAGGAGGCAGACGTGAATAGAATCAAAGTATTCGCGGGCACGACTGGACTGCCTCTCGCTACTCAAGTTTGCGAGCGGCTGAGTATGGACTTGGGCCAAGCCGAAGTTGGTCGCTTTCCAGACGGAGAGGTCAAAGTAAGATTGGGTGAAGATGTCCGCGGTGCGGACGTATTCATTATCAACCCGACTAACCCGCCGGACGAACACCGCATGGAGACGATCCTTCTGGCCAAAGCTTGTCGTGGATCATCCGCCGGCAGGATCACGGTAGTCCTTCCCTATTTCGGCTACAACCGTCAGGATCGCAAGGACAGGCCGCGAGTTCCCATCAGCGCCGAAGTCGCCATCGACCAAATCGCCCGAAGTGGTTGTCATCGCGTGCTGCTGTTCGATGTTCATTCCGAACCGACTCTCGCGGTTTTTGCCAACCACAATATCGTCGTCGATCACCTCTACGCCTCCATCGTCGCCGCTGATTATCTCAAGTCGATATTCTCAGGACCCAACCGGGCCGTAGCCTCAACGGATCACGGCGGAGCGGCAAGGGCGCGTCTTTACGGGGAACGGGTGATTGGCATCGAGGACACTGTCATTTTTGACAAGCAACGGGACCGCGAGAGCGGTAAAGTCAAAAACGACAAAATCATCATCATTGGTGAAGTGCGAGGTAAGGACCTTCTCTACATCGATGACATGATCGACACGGCAGGCACAATCTGCGATGACGCGAAAGCGGCAGAAAAAGCAGGAGCTAAGAGACTGCTCGTGTTCGCAACCCACGGATTGTTCTCTGGCCCGGCCATCGATAGAATCAACGACAGTCCGATTGAGGAGATTGTGATCACTAACAGTATTCCGCAGGATATGAGTAAATTGGCAAGGTGCCGAGTCAAGATCACGGTCCTTCCGATCGATGGCCTCGTAGCCCGCGCAATCCACAATATCCACTCCGAGCTGTCGCTGAGTGAATTGATTCTCAAATAGCGTCAATGCAACTGAAAGCCCCATGGACTCAATATCCATGGGGCTTTTTCATTTAAAATAAAGTATTTTTTGGTGCGCGTGCTAGGATTCGAACCTAGGACCCAGTGTGTATAAGACACTTGCTCTACCGCTGAGCTACACGCGCGTAAATATTACGTACTGATATCAATTTTATTTATGGCAATTAAAAAACAGAAGCCTACTTCTGTCATATTATACTCATTTTGTCTTTTTCATACAACAAACATGCAGGAACCCCGATCCCACTGTTTGTTGCACATATGATAATTTAAAAATAACCTCTAACCTGACCTATTTCGCTTGCTGCGAGCGAGACCGCCTTTTCTTCCAGCGCGTCTGTGTCCGTCTGAATCCCCGAACCACCCTCTGCCACTATTTTTTGTTCGTGCCATAGAGCACCCCCTTTCTTTTTTACACCTATGTTTCTTATCTTACCGCTTTGGCAGTTTTCAGTCATCAGCCTAACAAACAAAATCTGACTAAAGCATAATAATTTTTTTGTATCATTTGATAACCTTTCCACTTTCAAAATGCTTCTGAAAAATTTTGCCAAACACAATCAATAGCAATCCGGTAGCAATTGCAACGTCAGCAAAATTAAAAACTGACCAAAGGCTGACATCTAAGAAATCTCTGACGTAACCTAAAGTGAGACGATCTACTAAGTTAGATATTGCACCACCAAAGACCAAAGAAAAACCTGTTGCCTCAAAATAATTTAATTCAGATTTATTCCTTACAAAATAAAAAATAAAATAAAATAATATTAATGTCACAA
>DASPKQ010000043.1:0-6601 GCA_035627995.1 Verrucomicrobiia bacterium
GTCTTTTCGGTCGGAAGCGGCACAGGACCTATGACGGTCGCGCCTGTCCTTTTAGCCGTATCTACAATTTGGCGGGCAGATTGATCAATAAGCTTATGGTCGTAAGCTCGGATTTTGATTCGAATTCTGGCTGCTTCAGCAGTTTCGTGGGGCATTCAATTGGAAATTAGCCTTATTTAAGCTAAATTTAATGACAACTTTGACATTTTACACAATTTGGGCAGTTTCGTCAACCCTGCCTCTTCCTCCTAAAACCCTTGTTACAAACAAACGGACTAGCCCGTTTTATCGGGCTAGTCCGGTCATTTTATTTAGTAATCTTAAGCACTACACCAGCGCCTACAGTGTGACCGCCTTCGCGGATAGCGAAGCGCATCTTCTCTTCCAAAGCAACTGGGTTGATGAGCTTAATCTTGAGAGTGACTGTATCTCCTGGCATGACCATTTCCTGGCCGGCTGGGAGTTCGACTTCACCGGTGATGTCTGTGGTTCGGATGTAGAATTGCGGCTTATAACCCTTAAAGAACGGGGTGTGTCGTCCGCCTTCTTCTTTGGTCAGAACATAGACTTCGGCATCGAATTCAGTGTGAGGAGTAATTGAACCTGGCTTACAAAGAACCTGTCCTCGCTCAACATCGTCCTTCTTGGTACCACGCAGCAGAATACCGGCATTGTCGCCTGCGCGACCTTCGTCCAACTGCTTGTTGAACATTTCAATTCCGGTAACAACAGTCTTTGTAGTTGGTCGGATTCCGACGATTTCAACTTCGTCGTTGAGTTTGAGTACGCCTCTTTCGATACGACCAGTGACAACTGTACCTCGACCTTCGATTGAGAAGATGTCTTCAATTGGCATAAGGTATGGTTTGTCTGTGTCGCGGGTTGGCTCAGGGATGTAAGTGTCCAAAGCTTCAACCAATTTAGTGATCGACTCTTCGTACTGAGCGTCTCCTTCCAGAGCTTTCAAAGCTGAACCGCGGATAACCGGGGTGTCTTTGCCTGGGAATTCGTACTTGGTCAAAAGATCTCGAACTTCTTCCTCAACCAAATCAAGAAGCTCTTTGTCGTCTACCATATCGCACTTGTTGAGGTAAACAACAATATACGGTACACCGACCTGCTTGGCGAGCAAGATGTGCTCTCGAGTCTGAGGCATTGGGCCGTCAGCGGCAGATACCACCAAAATCGCACCGTCCATCTGGGCGGCACCGGTGATCATGTTCTTAATGTAGTCAGCGTGACCAGGACAGTCGACGTGGGCGTAGTGCCTCTTGTCGGACTGGTATTCGACGTGAGTGGTATTGATTGTAATACCTCGCGCCTTCTCTTCCGGAGCGTTGTCAATCTGGTCATAACCGCGCTCCTTCGCCAAACCCTTCTTGGCCAAAACGTGCGTGATGGCAGCAGTCAAAGTGGTTTTGCCATGGTCGACGTGACCAATGGTTCCAATGTTGACGTGCGGTTTGGAACGATCAAATTTCTCGGCCATTTTTTAGTCCTATTTTGATCGCACCGCAAAGATCATGCTGGTCATTCGTCCTAAGCTAAGCGAAGCTAGTCTTACTTGAGCGAGGTAAATCTAGAGATGAACTTCGCCAAGTTCAGGATGAAATACGCAAAATCCTTAAGGTGCTCTTAATTAATTGCTTGCTTATTATAAAGTTTTCTTCTGGTTTTGTAAAGTGTTCAGACTAATATTCTTTTTACAAGGGAAACCCGACCTTCTTGCCAAATTGCTTCGAAACCCTTAGTATTACCAATCGGCGGACACGTAAACGCGAGCATAATACCGGAGGTCTTGATGCAGATAAGCTTAGGAGCTGTCGCTGCAGCACTGGGCGCCGGATATCTCATCCGACGAGCAAGGAGAAGGCGTGTACCACAACCTGTTGTTGTTCCTGAAGGCTGCTATACGCTTTCCGAACTGCAAGAATTCGCGTTCAGCGAGTTGGGTCCCAACCCGTGGCGCGAGGTCGTTCGCCTCCACCTCGCCGACTGCCAACGATGCAAGACAATCGTCGGCGGAATCATAGGCGGCCTCACCAACTGAAGGAAGTATGCCAAGAAGGACTTCAATATCGCGGCGGATTTCTCAAGGCCGAGCGAACATGAACCGCGCCAGCCGAAACGCAGGGATGAATGAGATCTGCGTGGCGCAGCTTCAAGCGGACAAGCTGTTCGAAGAAGCGCATCCCGAGTGGAAGGTTCTTGAGCACTGGCCATACACGGCCTACCAATCCTGTTCGGACTACAAGGGTCCTCAGGTGGGTCGGTTGGACACGAAGCAGGAATGCTTCGACCACATTGTCAAAGGCAACTGCCGTCGATGCCTAGACTTCCTTAGGGCGCGGTTGGTGGACATCAATCGCAACAAGGGGAAGGAATACAAGGTCTCTGAACTGGAACAAAAGGAGGGGCAATAAGAACAACTCAACGGCCCGATCATTTCCAAATGATCGAGCCGTTTTGATTTGCTTGAATCAAAAAAATTATTTAAACTTCCTTCATCGATCGCTTCCCATATGAGGAGGTCACAGGATGCTCTCTCCCGCAGTCAGGATCCAGATCACTGCCACCTTGCTCCACTACCGTCTGCATGGTGTCGATGAGGAGACTCGACGCTTGGCGGAACGAAGCGTGCACTCGCTTCGCCGCGGCAAGACCAAGAAGACTCGAAGATTCTTCGAGCGAGAGATCAGTCGTGGCGGTAACCATCCCGACCACGCTCTCTATGGCGAATGGATTCGCCTGCTCGGGGGTCCCACACTGCCCCACCGACCGAGGAGGTCACGCGGCAAGAAAGGCCACCAGAGGCCACCGGAGTCCCGACGGTTCCAACCTTCCTACTCCGCTCGGTTGTAACTCAATAAGCCAGGAGGCTTCATAAACCCCGCAAGCTTTGCGGGTGACCACAAAAACGGCTCGGACCCTTTGCAGGACCGAGCCGTTTTCATTTTTCTACTTATGTCGCATATTAAACTGATCTTCAATACAGTTGCCGTATATTTCTCTTGGGATTCTATACTGGTCAATTAAGCTGCAGTCAAATTCCAAACCACGAGCTTCGGTAATCTTGTTCCATTTGCCATTTTGTTTGATTGCCAACCAATTTCTATCTTGCCCACTTCTACGCATGGATCCTCTGGCATAATTTCTAAAAATATACCTTACGGCAATATCAGAAGTGGAAAAATCTTCGTAAACAACTTCGTAAAACGGACTAGTAATTTCGTTCCAATCAGGAACCTGTTTTTGACAAATAAGCACGCTTAGTGGAAATTCTGTAATATCTGACGTGCATCCTAAATCTAATTTATTTACGTAAAATCTTGTCCAAGTGCCTTGGTTAATATAGTCGACGTTAAGGACGAATCCTCTAGATCGGAAGAACGCGTCGATTCTCTTTACATTTTGCATGTGGCCCTCGAGGTTCAATTTTTGGTAAGGATTTGAAAAATCACCGTATGTTATTGAGTGCTGAACATATTCTCTCTTCTGGTCTTTTTCAAACACTGTGAGAACGTGTTCATTAATCAAGTTTGAGGTTTCAAATTCCATTTCTAACTCCTGGAATAAGCTGCGTATATCTGGATCAGAAATCTTAGAATAATCTATTTCTATTTTTGTGGGAGGCGGAGGAATCGGCGGACCCTGAGGCGTTGCTACAGAATTAGGGTTGTTAACTGTCTTTTCTGAGTAGTAATAATAAAGTGCTCCGGACAAAATGAAAATCCCAAACACTACAATTAGCAAATGCTTTAAAGTGTCTGGGATTCTCATGTTTTTAAACTGTTTGTTACTTGCCGACTTGGCCTACACGGATTTTACCGGATTCGCCAATGATTTTTTCTGCTACGTTTCTTGGGACTTCCTCGTAGTGATGGAATTCCATAGTATACGAAGCTTGGCCTTGAGACATAGATCGGATCTGTGTGGCGTAGCCGAACATTTCAGCTAGTGGTACCTCTGCATCAACAACCTTGAGGTTGCCGCGATCAGTCATTTCAAGAATCTTTCCGCGCTTAGCGTTAAGATCACCAATGACATCGCCTAGCGAAGACTCTGGAGTAATAACCTCCACTTTCATGATTGGTTCAAGTAATACACCCTTAGCTTTCTTAACACCTTCCTGGAAGGCCATAGAACCTGCAATTTTAAAGGCAATTTCAGATGAATCGACTTCATGGTAGGATCCGTCGTAAAGCGTGACTTTAGTATCGATAACTGGGTATCCGGCCAACACGCCTCGTTCTGCCGCTTCTTTGATTCCTTTTTCCACTGCAGGGATGTACTCCCGTGGAATAACACCACCAACGATTTCATTAAGGAACTCATTGCCCTTACCAACTTCATTTGGCTCAAGTTTGATATAAACGTGTCCGTATTGTCCACGACCACCTGTTTGGCGAATGTATTTACCTTCAGTTTCAGCCGTACCTTTGATTGTTTCTTTATAAGCAACTTGGGGTCGGCCAACGTTTGCCTCTACTTTGAATTCCCGCTTCATGCGGTCAACAATAATTTCCAAATGCAATTCGCCCATTCCTTCAATAAGAGTTTGATTGGTCTCATCATCGGTTTTGACACGGAAAGTCGGATCTTCTTCGGCCAGTTTCTGCATGGCAATTCCCATTTTTTCCTGGTCAGCTTTAGTCTTAGGTTCAATCGCAACCGAGATAACCGGTTCTGGGAATTTAATTGACTCAAGGACAATCGGATCATCAACTGAACACAAAGTGTCACCGGTAAAGGTACCTTTTGGCCCTACTAAAGCTGCAATGTCTCCGGCAAATACTTCTTTAACATCCTTACGTTCGTCAGCTTGCATAAGCACAATCCGTCCAACGCGTTCTTTGTTGCCGCTATGCGTATTCAAAATATAACTACCAGCTTCTAGCTTGCCGCTATAAACACGGAAGAAAGCAAGTTTTCCAACAAAAGGATCTGTGGCAATCTTAAAAGCGAGTGCTGCAAAGGGTTCATCATCAGATGGCTTTCGGATCATTGGTTCACCGGTTTTTGGGTGAGTCCCTTTAATTTCACCTTTGTTAGTTGGGCTTGGCAAAAAGTTAGCGACAGCATCCAATAAAGTTTGAACAATGATACCTCGGCCATCACCACCTAAGACTGGATAAAAGTTTCCGGATTGAGTAGCTTTTCTTATGGCCAAAAGGAATTCCTGTTCAGTAATTTCGGTGCCTGCAAGATATTTTTCCATCAAAGCATCATCCGATTCCAAAACCTTTTCTAATAGTTTGTGACGATATTCTTCGGCCTTAGCTTTTAGGTCCGCAGGAACTTCCCCTACGACCATATCTCGATCAGTAAAATCTTTGTAGGTGTAGGACTTCATACCAATCAAATCAACAACTCCCACAATATCTTTTTCAAAACCAATCGGAATTTGTATCGGAAAGGCATTAGGCGAAAGTCGCTTGTGAATTGCATCCAATGATTTATAAAAATCGCCACCGGTCTGGTTGATCTTATTGATGAAGCACATTCGAGGAACGCTGTATTTATCAGCTTGTCGCCAAACTGTTTCGGATTGTGGCTCAACACCCATCTTGCCGTCAAAGACAACTACAGCACCGTCGAGTACACGCAAGGAACGCTCCACTTCTACTGTGAAATCGACGTGACCTGGGGTATCGATGATGTTGATTTTGCGCTTATGGTCTTCGCCAAGCTTGATGTACCTAGGCGCCCAGTAACAGGTAACTGCAGCAGCAGTAATAGTAATGCCGCGTTCGCGCTCTTGTTCCATCCAGTCCGTAACTGTTTCTCCTTCATGCACCGCTCCGATCTTATGGGTTAAACCAGTGTTATACAAAATACCCTCAGTGACAGTGGTTTTACCAGCGTCAATGTGGGCGATGATTCCGATATTACGGGTTGATTCTATTGGATATTCTCTAGCCATTTTGGTTAATGTATTGACTTATTGTTAAATTTATAATAATCTTAGCCATTCGCAAAAAAGGGAGGGTCGATGAAAAGATGGATGGGTTGGCTTGCCGTTCCCGGTTTCGTTCTCCTCACCTATTGGGGCATGTATGGCCCAATGGATGAAGAAACGATGCTGGCACGCTACACGGACGCCACTTACGAGGAGATCATGGCTGCCCGCGAAAGGGCGACTGACGATTCACCTCCAACCTGGCCGCTCGTTCTCGGGATCGTTCTGGTGGCCCCATTCGCCTGGTCCAAGCTTCGACGGCAATAACCGTCGGGTGGGTCGGACCTAAAAGGTGCGCGGTAATGTTATCGCGTGCCTTTTTCTTTTATCGTCTTTGGAATCTGGCAAAATGAGCAAAAGCTTTGTTAGCTTCGGCCATTTTATGCACGTCTTCTCGCTTCTTAATCGCGGCACCAGTTTTGTTATAAGCTTCCATCAATTCGTCAGCAAGTTTTTGTGCCATTGGTCGGCCCTTTTTGCTTCGCGCTGCGGCAATGATCCATCTCATACCTAATGTGGTCTTGCGCGGTTCTTGAACTTCGATTGGCACCTGATAGTTTGCACCACCGATTCTTCGTCCTTTAACTTCTAGGATGGGGGAAACATTTTTTATCGCTTGATCAAATACGCCTTTTGGATCGG
>DASPKQ010000044.1:0-3794 GCA_035627995.1 Verrucomicrobiia bacterium
TTGATTTTGGTTTTTCCAAAACTTCGGTTTCTTTAGTATCAATTAAATTGTTTTGTTCCATAGAATTAACTTTAACATAAAAATTCCGTCGATGTAAATTTTTAATGGACGCTTTTTTTGGATCGGAACATGTTGACGAACATTACCAAAAACATTCTTAAGCTTATTCCTAAATAGACAAACTGATTGAATAACCGATTGTATTTAGGAGCGTAATGCTTACGGTAAAAAATTTTCATGGCTTGATGAGCCATTTTAATAACAAAAAACGGAATTGATTGTGAGGAACCATATTTATAATGAGTGATCTCGGATTTTGGGTAATACACTACCTTGTATCCAGCTTCTTTAATTCGCCAACACCAATCCAAATCCTCACCATACATAAAGTATTCCTCATCTAACATCCCAACTTTATCAATCACTTTTTTTGGAACCATCATGTATGCACCCATAACCGCGTCAACTTCCATGATCTGGTCGATGGATCCTTCAACATTGTAATCGCTAAACTTTCTTAACCCGAACAATCTTAAAAAAGAATTTATGGGATTTGGAAATTTTCTTCGACAGGCTTTGTCTAATCTTCCGTCCGGCAATAAAACTTTTGCACCCAAGACTCCTACTTCAGGGTGACTGTTTAAATAATTTACTGATTCGGTAAAAGTATTCTTGCGTACTGTGGTGTCAGAATTTAAAAGTAAAATATATTTTCCTTTAGCAATCTTAATCGCTTGATTATTCCCTTTTGAAAAACCTATGTTAGCAGCATTATCAACTATAACGACGGTTGGGAATTCTCTTTTAACCATATCCAAACTTCCATCTTTGGAACCATTGTCTGCAACTACAACTTCAATTCCAAAGCTTGCCTCGGATTCCAAGACTGACCGAAGACATTTGTTAAGTAATTCACGTGTATTGTAATTGAGAATAATAACTGATAGCTCAGGCATTGACTTAAGATAAAAATAATGATAATATTTTTTATTGTGAATCGGTCCCCAACGCTAAAGGAGGTTCCCGTGTGCGGATTCAGCCCCAGTGCAGCAACACAACTCTCGCGCGGTACTGAGGTACCCGCATACGACACGGCAGCGATCGAGGAAGAGTTGCGTCCGGCTCCAATGCCGCCACCAGCTCCTCCAGAGGGAGAGCCTCAGGAGCCGACGAAACCTCCCGCAACCGTCGAGTTCGAGTAACTCGCCGCGCGCCGCCTTTGGGCTTTGCCTAGCTACTTAGCTTGCAAAGCCCTTCTTTTTTTTAGAATTCTGGGAATAAGTCTTATCAATTCAGGAATAACTTTTAAAGTGGAAGTTTCCAAAACGGTTATATATCCAAGCATAACAATTTCTCGCAAAATAAATGCCGGATGAATATAAGGAGCGTTCTTTAGGTACATTAAAATATGATTCTTATAATTCAACCTTCTTATGGTCGGCGATAATTTACTATGGTGTTTAATGTAGTGGAACACATGCAAATATCCGCCTTGGGATTGCCCGGCAGACCGACCATGGTATGCCACCGCATTAGGCACATAAACATTTTTATAATTTACTCTATTTAATCTCCACGAAAGGTCAACGTCTTCCCAATAAGCTACAAAACTTTCGTCAAAATATTCACATCTGCCGTTTTCGCAATATCTCACGGCCTCAAGAGCACTGCGTCGGTACATAGGACCGGCACCTGACACTCCAAAAATTTCTGTTTGGTTGTCATACTGACCCTTATCCACTTCAAGCTGGCCTCGATCTCTTGCACGTCCGGAGTTAGAAATAACAATACCAGTGCTGTCAATAATATTGGTTTTTTGATTGTTATCAAAATCATATCTTAGGAGCTTGCCTGTTGCCGCGCCGACCTTGGGGTCGTTAAAGACCCGGAGCATCTTTTCAATATAATCAGGTGCCAAAATCAAATCCGGATTCACCAACTGCACGAACTCTCCGTCACTTTGGTCTATGCCTAAATTATTACCCCCGGCAAACCCAAGGTTGGTCCCTGGATAAATGATTTTGACTGAAGGAAATTTTTCTTTAAGTAATTCCTTGGTACCATCGTCTGAATTTATTACAGCGATTATTTCAATATCCTTATGTGTTTGGTTTATAACGGAAGCTACTACCGGTTCCACAAATCTCTTGCTGTTATAAAAAACAAAAATGACTGAGACTTTTGTCATCTATATACCTAGCTCCTTAGCTACTATTTCCAACTGCTTCAATCTCATCGGCATTTTGTGAACCGATGCCAGTTCCTCAGCCATAGTCGTTGCCGTTTCATATTCTTTTATGGCTTTGTCTGTATCTCCAAATTTTTTATTAGCCATTGCAAGGCGCATATGAATGCCAGAAACAATTACTAATTTATGGAACGGGCGCAAAGTATTATCTTCTGACGCTAGTGTTAAAGCCTTATTCAAATTCTCCAAACCTGTTTTATTACCGTTTAGGGCCTGGCAGATTCCAAGATGGCTTAAATATTCTGCGTACTCACCTTTCTTTTCTTGATCTACATTCAAAACCGCTTCTTCGTATAAAGTTTGCGCAGTTGCATAATCTTTTTTCCAGAAGAAGTAATCCCCAGAACGCAAAAGCATAACGGCCTTGGGTTGTCCCGTGACCTTTTTTTCTTCAGCAATTTTCAATCCGGTTTGTGCATCACCTAGCATCAGCAAATTATAAACCGGATTAGTAGTTTTCTGAAACATATGCTTATAAACGAGGAGCTTTTGAGCAAGTGCGTTTAATATCAAAATAGGATCATCCAGCTCAACACCTTCGATTATGGCTTGGTCAAAAGACTTGAGCGCTAAAGCGTAATCTTCTTGCTCTCGGGCTTTTTCACCCTCTTCCAGTCGCAATTGGTATTTACTCGGTTCCATAAGCTCTTTCCCCAAATGCAAGTTTGTTTACAATCAAATAAATTACTAGCAGCAAAAATAGATCAATATACATTTCCGCCCGGACCGTAAACGAAAGATAAATTGTCATGACAATAAAGAAACAAGCGTAAGCGTATAAATTGATTGAAAGAAAATTCGGCCGACTTCTCCAGTAATACCAGATCAAAGTTAAAATTCCAGCAATCAGAAACGGAACAAAATAAAATGCTGCGTTCCCAAAATCTTGGACAAAAGGAAACAAATAAGTTCCCGTATTCCACCAACACTGGAAAATTTCACACAAATCGTAACTGGACTGTAGTTGATCCAATCCCAAAATATTCGTGAACGGATCCAATGTGACCTTCCCCATCTCCGGCGGATAAACTTCATAGTACTGCTGCGCATGTAAGAGAGACTGCATGTTGAATGAAATTCCTACATAGATGGGTAGTAAAAATTTTCCAACAGGATTGTAGTTGCTTGAATCAATTTGCGTAACCCCAGCGAGATAATTGGTTGAGCCATAACTCTTATATTGCCTTATGAGGGGAATGGCGGATAAAACAAGCACTGAGATAAGTAAAAATACCGGGTAAAATTTCAGTGCTCGTTTAAGATCCGGCTTTCTCATTAACAAATACAAAGCCATGATCCATAAATCTATAAAAAATATTTGGGTCCTCGAGGCAAATAGGACAAGTGAAGCAGTGCCCAGTAGACAGATTAAAATCAGGTCCCAGTGTTTCCTGAAACTAAACCCCTGATAAAGCATCAAAAAGAAGGACAACGGAATGAAAATTCTCGCCAGCTGGGCCGAATAGTTGATCAATCCCGGAACTTGCTCGTCAGCTTCAAAACGAAAAACATCCGTATCCTGTGCCAAAAGTGGAAAATTCCCCGC
>DASPKQ010000045.1:0-4228 GCA_035627995.1 Verrucomicrobiia bacterium
TTAGTATTGGTATTCATCTGCCAACACAAGGTGGCTTATTTGTTGAAGGAGTAAATAAGCAAGAGTGTACAAACAAAGGACTTGGGTACTTACACTATGCTAAAAATGTTTCCGAGATTAAGTATAAGGAAAGTTCTAAAATAGGAACCAATATTTTCTATTTAGATTTTGGAAGAGTTAATCCAGGGACTCACGCATTTCATGCGTATTTGTTTGGAAATTTGAAAGCAGTTCCATCGCTTCACTTCTATTACAACCCGATGACTTTAGATGGGAATAAGGAATATGTAGGGAATGAAGCAGAATACCAAACAGAGAAAGACGTATTCACCAAAATCCTTTCAACAGTAAAAATTCTTGATTAATACTTAGTTCAGGGAATGTAAACATACCTTTGCTGCTTTTGTACTATGGTTCTAACGTTGTTCATGATGCCGAGCCATGAAAAAGCACTTAATTTGTTGGGTGTTTTTTAACCTCAACAGGATTCAAACTTTCTGTTATGCTTACGCTATGAATTCTTGGATTGCGTTAGCATTGATAGCTCCGCTATTTTGGGCGGGTTCAAATTTTGTAGACAAATATGTTCTTGGTAAATACACCAAGGGAATTGTTGACTACTTATTTTTTTCGTCAATCACTTGCTGGATTTTCTTTTTAGCAATTTTATTTTTCGTTGGTGTTCCCGATATTTCAGTGTACACTCTGATACCAATCGGAACCGGAATGGCTTTAATATATTCTTACGGCTTTTATGCCAGGGCCTTGGAACAGGGGGACACATCCTCTCTGGTTATTCTTTTTAAATTGATTCCAGTCTTTACTGTAATACTGGGATATGTTTTTCTCGAGCAGTCTTTATCAAATAGAGAATGGTTAGGTTTTATTATTGTGTTGTTAGGAGCGGTGGTCGTAACGTTAGAAAAAAGACTGGGTTCGTTCATCAAAGGTTTCGGCATGATACTTGCAGCCATTATCATTTGGTCAGTCATGACTTTGTTCATTGACTTTGGTCTTACTAAAATCACGTTTTGGGAATACTTCATGCTGGACAACTTAGGTTCGGCTTTGGCCGGCTTAACCCTTTTAATCCTTCCAGCAATGCGAAAACAGGTTAAGGAAGGGATATGGTCGGCTACTAGAGGCAAATACACTTGGTTCTTATGGAATAATATACTGGATTTCTTCGGTCAGATGAGTATAAAAAAGGCGCTGGCTATCGCACCAGCAGCTGGTTTGGTTACCGTAATCATGCAGGTTCAGTCTTTCTACGCCATAGTCATTGGCATTGTTTTGACACTGATGGTTCCGCAGGTAATCAAGGAAGACATATCATTTGCCAATCTTTCTAAGAAGGTATTGGGAGCGGCAGTTATGTTTGCTGGTATTTACGTGGTGCTAAGTTGAGTTAGCATTTTATTCCATACTCACTCAACCTAGTCCGCGCAAGCCTCAGCGAGCGCTGAAGAGCTCTATCCGCCGTGAGTCAATAAAAAACACCAATGAAAGTTGGCGTTTTTTATTTACCAAATCGTGGTATAATTAATATGAACATCCTATGGTTAAAAAACTAAGAACAATTTAAGAACTGACTTTATAATTTTGGTTGGTATGGTATTAGAAATTCATACCTTTGATAATCTATTTTGAAGTTAGTATTATCAATTAAAATATAATTATGATTATTGATGAAATTTTTTCCGACCGTTACCGCAGAATACTGATTATAGCTCTTCGACTGACGCTAGCAATTATTTTTTTCTGGTTTGGGGCATTGAAAATTTTTGGATATAACCCGGTTTATGATTTAATCCATTCTTCCATGCTTCCTATGATGGCTGAAGGAGCTGGACTGATTGGCTTAGGTGCGTTCGAAGTCGTAATTGGTCTAATGCTTATGATTAATCGTGCAGTGATCGTGACACACACGGTGCTGGTTCTGCATTTGCTGGGGACATTCACTACATTCTTGTTCGGTTGGCATGTTGTTTTTGACCCTAATTTCCCTATCCTTTCTTTGAGCGGCGAGTTCGTGGTCAAAAATGCCACTTTGGCTGTGGCAGGGCTCGTGGTTCTAACCCACGAAAGTCGAAAGGTGCGTTAGCAAGCAATGACTGACATGTGGACGCTAGCTTAATATTGAATTAAGACTAATCGTCTTGATCAGTTCGCTCGTAAATAACCCCATGATCAAAAAAGCTATTTCCAACGGTGTAGCTCACAAAGTTCCCGTGGATTTACGGAGAGCTTTGATTATTGATCCAAAAGCGCTCGCCGCCTGGGAGGATCTTACGCCGCTTGCACGCAATGAGTGGATATGCTGGGTTACCTTTGTTAAGCAGGATGAGACGAGAAAAGATCACGTTAAAAGGACAGTCAGTGAGCTTAAGGAAGGGATGCGCAGGCCGTGTTGCTGGCTCGGTTGTCCTCATCGTACAGATAAGAAGGTAAGTCCTTCTGTGCAAGCAGTGCTGGATAGGCGATCAAAAAAGTCAAAATAATAAAGAAAAATTTTCTAAATAAAAAATACCAGAATGTGGTATTTTTTATTTATCGAAGAAATGGATATCTATGGTTAATTAATTCCCGCATCTTGCAGTAACCTCAAAGCCCGTGCACGAGAGAAGTTTGTAGATTGCCAGTCAGTACTGCTATTTTGTAGATTATCCTTTTGTCTTTCAAGTAGATCTCGCAAAGTTTCCTTATCTTCACCTACTAATTTGTTATACATTTCAATTTTCCAAAGTACCGCATCAGCAGAGAGCTCTCGAACATAATTAACATCAAGCTTACCTGTACGGTTAAATTGCTCCATGTTGGATTTGGCTATAAAGCCGTCAGGATTCACTAAGTTTATCGTCGTAAGGAAAGCTATTACGGAAAGTAAGGTGCCAGAGGTAAAGAACTGTTCCTGTTTTGCCTTCACAAATTTAACTGCGAGCAGAATGAACAAAGCCAGGATTAGCATAATAAATGCGGCGACATAAAAGCGTAGCATAGTCATGCTATACGCATCGATGTATAAGGATAACCGTTTGAATGCCGAAGCAATAACAATAATAACTTCCGCTATTAGGATTAAGGCAGGTACCAAAAATTTCTTGTCTTTTTTGGATTCAACACCTGCGTACTTTTCTGAAGCAAGTAACACCAATAAGGATAATATTGCTACAGCAAGAAGTTCCCAAAACCCTCGGCGCGCATATTCAGCGTAGGTAAAGCCAGCGTTAGCGATATTAGACTCACCCCCAAACAAGTAGGTGACTTGGAAACCGATAAACACCAAGAATAGCGCCGTAATCAACCCTAAAAAAACCAATATCTCGATCACTCTCCCTGACTGTACTTCTGAAACAATCTTACCTATGGTCTCAGATTTTGGAGATTCTTTTGGAAAAAATATATAGGAAAGAAAGCTTAAGGCTGCAACGAAAGCAAAAAGCAATAAGGCTAGATATTGTGCTGTACGCTCAGAAATAGTTATGTTAACAAAGCTATTAATAAATTTTGAAAAGGCCAAATCTGCCTGGGAAAACAACAGGCCAAAAATAATCAATATTGGTAAAGCCATGATTACACCCTTAATAGCGCGAACCCAAACGTCACGGCGTTTTACTGTGCTATGAATCTGGCCGATCAGGGAAACGGTAGATAATGCTCTGCTCAGCATTCTTATAGGCACCAAAATCATAAGAATAATATAATCACGTAACTTCATTACGAAAGCTGGTGTTCCGACTAATTGATGCGCCAACAACATCAGCAGCCCTAATACCGCACAAATATTTAGAAAGTTCAAAAATTCGTTTGCCCGGATACTCGGCATAAGAGCAAAAAATGTAATCAGCAAAACTAACCACCATGTTTTCTGCAATGACAGCTGGTGGTAACGCCCAAACAATGATACGGCTCCCAATAAAGTCACGGCGAAAATCAATACCGAAATTCCAATTAACTTGTCAAAGAACAAAAAGTTGAATATTAGAGCAAGACCCAAACTTATTAAAACGACATTTAAAGCCTTTAGCATTGTGCGGTCCATGGTGGTAAATGTTAAACTTACTTTAATTATTTTGAGCTTTTCAGTCATTGTTATACTCGATAATATCGCCAGGTTGGCAATCTAACGCTTTACAAATCGCCTCTAGGGTAGAGAACCGTATGGCTTTTGCTTTTCCATTTTTCAATATAGAAATATTAGCCATGGTTATACCTACCTTCTCGGCAA
>DASPKQ010000046.1:0-7204 GCA_035627995.1 Verrucomicrobiia bacterium
AAACCCAAAAATAAATAAGGTCGAGTAGGTAAGAGCAAAGAAAGGAATATTAATGACTCCAGAAATGATGGAGACCTTGGTTAAGGGAGCAACCATTGCCATTGGCGGTATTTTCCCGGCAATTGCAATTGGCAAGACGGCTTCCAAAGCTATGGAATCAATCGGTCGCAACCCGGAATCAGCAGACAAACTGTTCGTTCCGATGTTGCTCGGTATGGCGTTTGCAGAAGCTATCGCCATTTACGCTTTGGTTATCACCTTTATTTTGTAAGACTATTCTGACTCGTCACTTAAACGAGTCAGGGCTAATCTTAGAAAGATTTAATTATGGATTTATATCAAATTTTAGTGGCAGCAACAGAAGCAGTTCAAAACGCCGCAGAACAGTTACCGCATGCAGCAGAGACAATTCAGACTGCGGCCACGGATGCTGCTCATTCCGAAGAGTCAGGCGGAATAATCGGAACGCTTGGAATTAACTGGAAATTATTTCTAGCGCAGCTAGTCAACTTTGGCATTGTGTTGTTTGTATTCTGGAAATGGATTGTAAAACCATTGGGAAAAACCCTTAGCGATAGGCAGGAAAAGATCGAAGCTGGTCTAAAAAACGCAGAAACCACCGAACGAGAAAGAAAAGAATTTGAAACATGGAAAGCACAAGAAATGAAAAAAACCAGGAACGAAGCCGAGGAAATAATCAAATCAGCAACTGATACTGCTGGAAAAATGAAGCAGGAAATTTTAGGCGAAGCCCAGAAGCAATCGGAAAAAATGATGGAACAGACAAAGCTTAGCATTGAGTCGGAAAAAACTAAAATGCTGAAGGAAGTTAAGGAAGAAGTTGCGAGTATGGTAGTTATTGCTACAGAAAAAATCATCAGACACAAGCTCGATCCGAAAAAAGATCACGATTTAATCAACCAGTCTTTAAAGAACCTTAAATGAAACCATCCGCCAAACAATACGCGCAAGCCTTATTTGAAACTCTGCAATCTACAAACCCAAAGGATCAAAATCAAGTACTCGAGAACTTTGTGAAAGCATTAGCCGAAAACAACGACCTTAAGATGTTTGACCAGATTGAAGAAGAATTCCATCGACTAGAATTGGCAGCTAAAGGAACCACGATGGCCAACGTCACCAGTGCCAAGCCTCTTGCTGTAGATTCGGAAAAACAGCTTGTCAGTCACCTAAACGAACTAGTTAAAGGAAAGGTGGAGCTGAAAAAGAAAATTGACGAAAATCTAATCGGTGGGGTTGTCATCCAGATGGAAGATACGGTCATTGATGCGTCGGTTAAGCGGTCACTAGAAGATTTAAAAAGTAATTTAGAAGAATAATATGAGCAACGTACTAACAGAACTTAAGAAAAAAATTGAAGCATTTGAACTCAAGGCTCAGGCAGAAAAAGTCGGAACCGTTCTTCATATTGGTGATGGTGTTGCAAAAGTTACTGGTCTTTCTGAAACTAAAGCTTCCGAAATGTTGGAATTTCCCGGAGGAACTATGGGTGTGGCGTTAAACCTAGAACGTGATGCTATTGGCGTAATCCTCCTTGGTGAATATTCGCACATCAAAGAAGGTGATCGAGTTAAAGGAACCGGAAAAATTCTTTCTGTACCTGTTGGCGAGGCCATGGTCGGTCGAGTCGTAGATGCACTTGGTGAGCCGGTAGATAATAAAGGCCCTATCAAAACAGATCAGTCCTACCCAGTAGAACGAATCGCCCCTGGTGTAATGGATAGAAAATCGGTCCACGAACCGCTACAGACAGGAATTAAAGCGATTGATGCCATGATTCCAATTGGCCGAGGACAGCGTGAATTAATCATTGGCGATCGTCAAACGGGTAAAACAGCCATTGCAATTGATACCATCATCAACCAAAAAGGCAAAGGCGTTATTTGTATTTATGTTGCCATCGGACAAAAAGAGTCAAAGATTGCCAGAATCGTGGGTGAACTGGAAAAGCATGATGCTTTAAAGCATACGATTATTGTGGTTGCCGGAGCATCAGATCCAGCGGCACTTTCTTATATCGCGCCCTTTGCGGGTGCTGCCATCGGCGAGTACTTTATGGATAACGGAAAACACGCGTTAATTGTTTACGATGATTTATCCAAACATGCAGTAGCTTACCGTGAAATTTCCTTGTTACTTCGAAGACCTCCGGGACGTGAAGCTTATCCCGGCGACGTCTTTTACCTTCATTCGAGATTACTGGAACGGGCGGCAAAACTTAGCGATAAAAAAGGATCGGGATCGCTCACCGCATTACCTATTATTGAAACTCAGGCCGGCGATGTCTCTGCTTATATTCCGACGAACGTCATTTCCATTACTGACGGTCAAATATATCTTGAAACCGATTTGTTCTATCAAGGTATCAGACCAGCCTTAAACGTTGGCATCTCTGTCTCGCGCGTCGGATCTGCAGCCCAAATCAAATCTCTGAAAAAAGTTGCGGGAAAACTCAGATTAGATCTAGCTCAATTCAGAGAATTGGCGGCTTTTGCTCAATTCGCTTCTGATCTCGACCCGCAAACCAAGGCCAGAATTGAACTTGGAAGAAGAATTACGGAAGTTCTAAAGCAAGAACAATATCAACCCCTTGGAGTAGAAAACGAAGTTGCGGCAATTTATGCAGTTACGAATGGGTACCTAGATAAAGTTACTGTCGAAAAAGTAAAAGATTGGGAAGAAAAATTTCACAAATACGTTAATGTCCAGCACAAAAATCTTCTTGAAAAAATTGGGAAAGATTGGATCCCTGAAATCGAAGGCGAACTAAAACAGGCATTAATCGACTTTAACAATACCTATGGCAGTTAATAGCAAGGAGATTAAACGAAGAATAAAATCAGTCAGAAACATTGGTCAAATTACAAAAGCCATGGAACTGGTTTCGGCTGCCAAAATGCGCAAAGCCCAATCATTGGCTACATCCTCAAGACCTTACGCCATCTTGTCTTCAGAACTTTTAAACAACCTTGCGACAAAAATTGATATTACTCATCATCCCTTAATCCACCGGCACGAAACCGAAGGTAAGAACAAGCAAGGCAAAACTTTGATCATAGTTTTTACATCCGATCGGGGATTAGCTGGAGCGTTTAATTCAAACATACTTGGAAAGGCTGTAAGTCTGCTTAAAAATGAAGGATTCCAGAACGTCGATTTTATCACAGTTGGCCGTAAAGGCTCTGACTTTGTAAAAAAGCTTGATGCTAGTTTGATTGCGGCTTTCCCAGCAAAAGATAAAAGCATTTCAATTTTTGATGCCAAACCGATTGCTCAGATTGCAATAGAAGAGTATCTCAATTTCACATATGACCACGTTTTTGTTGTTTACACGGATTTTATTTCTATCCTGGTTCAAAAACCTAACATTTTGAAGCTGTTGCCTATTGAAACTCATCCCGAAAAGACCAAAGAGGAATTTGTGTTTGAACCACATCCAGAAAAGGTTCTCAACCATCTTGTGTACCGGGCAATTGAATTTGCCGTGTATCAAGCTTTGGTGGAAACTTCAGCATCAGAACATTCAGCCCGAATGGTTGCGATGCGAAACGCCAATCAAGCTTCAAATGATTTAATCGACGAATTAACATTAAGCGCCAATCAAGCCAGACAGGCAGCCATTACACGTGAGCTTGCTGAAATCTCTGCCGCTAAGCTGGCTATCGAAGGATAATTTATGAGCAAAGGAAAAGTAACACAAGTTATTGGTCCGGTCGTTGACGTAGAATTTAAAGAAGTACTTCCTCAGATTCGTAATGCACTGGAAGTGACTTTTGGCGGTAAAAAATTGACCCTGGAAGTCGCGCAACACATCGGTGGAAAAGAAGTGCGAACCATTGCCATGGGTTCCACTGATGGTTTGCAAAGAGGTCTGGATGTCATTGATACCGGCGCACCGATTAGTGTGGCTGTAGGAAAAGCGACGTTAGGGAGAATGTTTAACGCCCTAGGTGAACCGATTGATGAAAAAGAAGCGGTTAAATCTGAAAAAAGATATCCAATACACAGGCAAGCACCTGAATTTTATAATCAATCTACTAAAGTTGAACTCTTAGAAACTGGTATTAAAGTTATTGATCTCATAGCTCCAATCGTTAAGGGTGGTAAGGTGGGACTGTTCGGCGGAGCTGGAGTGGGTAAGACAGTTATTATTACCGAACTGATTCGTAATATCGCGGCGGAACACGGCGGAGTTTCCGTATTTGCCGGCGTAGGCGAACGATCACGTGAAGGAAATGATCTTTATAAAGAAATGCACGAATCAGGAGTGCTTAACAAAACCTCTTTGGTATTCGGACAAATGAATGAACCGCCAGGAATCAGAGCACGTGTTGGCTTAACAGGTTTAACATTGGCCGAATATTTCCGTGATGAAGAAAAGCAAGATGTTCTTTTGTTCATCGATAATATTTTCCGTTTTACCCAGGCCGGATCGGAAGTTTCAACTCTCTTAGGTCGCATCCCTTCGGCAGTCGGTTATCAGCCAACTCTAGCCACCGACATGGGTGAGCTACAGGAGAGAATCACCTCAACGAAAGAAGGGTCAATCACATCGCTTCAAGCCGTATATGTTCCGGCAGATGACTTAACCGATCCCGCACCTGCCACTACGTTCGCGCATTTGGATTCAACAGTCGTGCTTTCCCGAGGCCTTGCGGAATTGGGGATTTATCCTGCTGTTGATCCGCTTGATTCGACTTCCACCGTGCTAGATCCACTAATCGTGGGTAATGAACATTATGAAGTTGCTCGCGGAGTACAAAGAGTTTTGCAAAAGTATAAAGACCTTCAGGATATTATTGCCATCTTGGGCATAGAAGAATTGTCCGATGAAGATAAACAAACAGTGGCTAGGGCAAGAAAGATTCAAAGATTCTTGTCTCAACCGTTTTTTGTCGCCGAAACCTTCACAGGCCGCTCAGGAAAATACGTTCCGCTCAAAGATACTATTCGGAGCTTTAAAGAAATTCTTGAAGGAAAACATGACAACAAGGACGAATCTGCATTCTACATGCAGGGAAGCATTGATGATGTAAAATAAAATGATTGATTTTAATATCACAACTCCGGCTCGAACCTTACTCAGTGAAAAGATTGAGTCTGTTACGCTACCTACTGAAATGGGTGAAATTACAATTTTGCCTAACCATATTCCTTTGGTGGCAAACTTAGTACCAGGCGAAGTAAGATATAAAATTGCTGGCAAAACTAATTTCTTTGCCGTATCGGGTGGTTTTATTGAAGTCCAAAAAGGAAATAAAGTTACGGTCCTTGCAGACACCGCCGAATTCGGCCACGAAATCGATATTGATCGGGCTCAGAGAGCGCGGGATCAAGCAAAGCAAATCATGGAAAACACACGAAAAGACGATGTAAGTTACGCTGATGCCTCTGCAATCCTAGAAAAAAATTTGGCCCGACTTAGAGTTGCTCGCAAACATCGCACACATACTTCCAGAAACCTAGAATCTGGAATTTTGCACGAATAAGAATCTGCAATCTTGACTAAGGAGAAGAATCGCTGTATTATTCTCCTTTGTGAAGGTTGAAACGACAGTATCGGAGTGAGACGAACAATTCGGATGGGGGGAATTGAATGCCAATGACGGCGGTGGACCAAGAGTTCGCCCAAATGATGAGAGACAATCGTGTCTTCGAGGATATCGATCCCAGTAAGCTCGATCTGTCAAAAGGTGTGATCCTCGTCGCATGCTGCGACGGAGACCAAATCGATGACAGATACCGGTTCTGGTGCTCGCTCCTCGAAAGCCACGGATTGCCGCAACGTGTGCACCTGATTACCAGGCATGGGGGAGCGCTCCGCCTGGCGGAGAATTCACCGCTCAACAAGCCAGGCCGCACAACTGACATCGATCTCATCGAGGAAATCGAAGAGGCGGCACCGCTCAAGGACATCTGGACTGTGATCCTCGAGGCTCACGGACCGTGCGGAAAGGCGCGCGCCTGCGGCCTTTCCCTGGAAGCTTCTACGGACCTCCATATCCGCGGCAAGCAGCGCCTACGGAGCCGGCGAAACGACATCACCTACGCCACGGTGTATCACATCGACTGGATCCATGGGAACCAGCCGTGCAAGAAGCGGTACTACCACTTCTCACAGCATCGCCTACAACGTGCTCGCGATGCTTCGCTGATCCCGGTCAGCTAGCGGTCTGGACGCATTACGCCCTGGGGGTTCCACTACCTCCAGGGCGCTGTTTTTTGCAAGTTCTGATTTTTTTGATAAAATAAGTTGTCTTAACCAATAGATTAACTATGTCACACACAGCACAAGCCATCGCACTAACATGTATCGACTTCCGATTCAGAAAAGCGTTACATGAATTTTTTGAAAACGAATTAAACCTTTACGCCATTGATCACAAAGCCGACGGTGGTGGAGTAAAAACGATTGTCGAGGAAGGTCCAATCCGAGAATGGATATTTAAAAATTTTGATATAGCATTCACACTGCATGGCGTAAACCGCGTCATTCTTATAAATCATATGGATTGCGGAGCATACGGCGGAGCCAAAGCATTTTCATCGAAAGAAGAAGAAAAAAGACATCACGAAGTACAGTTGCGACACGCCGTATCAACTGTTAGGTCCAAATATCCCGATAAGCAAGTAGAAGCGTATTTAGCGGACATCGATGAGGACCAAAAAGTTACATTCAGTAAAGTAATATAAGGTAATCCAATAGCTCGCTATTGGATTTTTCTTATGAAAATAAAATTAAACCAGTCCAATAAATTAATTCAAGCAGGTGTCAAAATCATAAAAGCAATCGAATCTTCGGGCTTTAAGGCTTTTTTTGTAGGCGGTTCAGTGCGGGATTTAATTTTAAAAAGAGAGCTCGATAACGTAGACATTGCGACTGAGGCAAAACCAAGCGAGGTCGAAGCTGTCTTAAACAAGGAAGGACTGCGAACCAAAGGAGTTGGAAAAAAATTCGGCACAATTTTGACGATTTCAGAAAACCAGCCAATAGAAATTACAACGTTTCGTTCGGAAGGTAGATACTCAGACAAAAGACATCCCGACGAAGTGACTTTTGTTAAAGATTACCAAATCGATGCCAAACGGCGTGATTTTACCATCAACGCCATGTATCTTAACGTTGATTCTGAAGAAGTCTTGGATATAGTTAATGGATTAAAAGATTTAGATCAGCAACTAA
>DASPKQ010000047.1:0-8936 GCA_035627995.1 Verrucomicrobiia bacterium
AGGGAGCCAAAAATGGCTAAATCCAAAAGAAAGCGCAAGTTTTTCAGCATCGTTGAAACTCTCGAAAAGTGCACGGAGCCCGCCCTCACTCATTTGTGGGAACCGTACGCCAGCGGCACCCTAACTAGCGACGAGCTTACGAAATTCAAGGAACACCTGTTAGGCTGCCTGTACTGCGCCTCGTTGGTTAGCAACTTCAAAACGGTGCGACAGGCAAGTGAATACTACGGGCTTGAACCTGGACCCAAACTCGATCGCTATCTCACCAAGGTTCGCATGATGTCGCCCCCGATGCCCCTATCGGAACGGATCGAAATTGCTCGAAAGCTGATGACGTTCCGAAAAAACCCAGAAAAAAAGGAGGAAAAAAACCATTGATGAGCCCCGCAGACAATATCGTCTAAGCAGGGCTTGTTCGTTTACTGACAAGCCCGTTCATAGTGATATAATGAGCACATGTCAGTAAACGTTAAAAGTAAATCAGAGGTCCTACAAGGCTTAAATGAACAACAACTAAGGGCTGTTACTTTCGGTGACGGACCGCTTTTAATTATCGCAGGAGCAGGCACTGGTAAAACAACTGTACTCACCCGGCGTATTGCTTATTTAACTGAGCAGGGACTGGCCAAACCCGAAGAAATCCTTGCCTTAACTTTTACCGAAAAGGCCGCAAATGAAATGCTTGAGCGTGTCGATCAATTAATGCCCTTAGGATACGCAGAAATTAGTATTTCTACTTTCCACGCCTTTGCACATAAAATCCTACTTCAACATGCCTTAGACATCGGTATTCCTGGAGATTACAAAGTTTTGTCCGAAACACAGGCATGGATGCTGATGCAAAAGAACCTGAACAAATTTGATTTGGATTATTATCGCCCAATGGGCAACCCCACTAAATTTATTTCCGCACTGTTAAAACACTTTGATAAAGCCAAACGTGAAGGCGTTACCCCTCAGATGTATTTGGAATACGCCCAGAGTCTTCGATTAGCATCTGACACTCCTTCCAAAACGAGATCCAAAAAGAAGATGGAAGCCGAGGATCCAGAAAAATTATTGGAAACAAAAAGAATTAACGAAATTGCAAACGCTTATCATGTTTACCAAAAAATTCTACTAGACCAAAGTTTATTGGATTACAATGATCTTATTAATTACACTATCGAACTGTTTAAGTCCCGACCAAAAATCCTTAAAAAGTACCAGGAGCAGTTTAAGTACGTTCTGGTTGACGAATTCCAGGACACTGATTTATCGCAATACGAACTGGTAAAACTTTTAGCAAAACCTTTAAACAATATTACAGTGGTTGGCGATGATGACCAATCTATTTACAAATTCAGAGGAGCATCGATCTCAAACATTTTAAAGTTTGAAGAAGATTATCCCGAATTGAAAAAAGTGGCATTAACTGACAACTACAGATCCTCACAAAAGATTTTAGATCTAGCTTACAATTTTATTCAGCTTAATAATCCGGAACGGTTGGAAAGTAGGATGCAGATATCCAAAAGACTTAAGTCTTTTAAACCTGAGGCTGGTGAAATTAACGTTCTTCATCTTGACACCGTTCAAGACGAAGCTTCTATGGTGGCAGACAAAATCGTAGAGTTGATGGAAGACGGTAGCTTTACTTTCAACGACTTTTGCATTCTGGTACGAGGCAATGACCATGCCGATCCATTTATTACTGAACTTTCTAAAAGAGGAATTCCTTACATTTTTGCAGCCAACAGAGGATTGTATAAAAAACCTTTCATTCTCGACATTCTGCACTATTTAAAGTTGCTCGATAACTATCATGAAAGCAACTCTCTTTTTAGAGTCTTAACTATGAAAAAATTCCGCATCCCTGCGGAAGATCTTATTGCGATTACCCATATTTGTAAAAAGAAATCTTTATCAGTTTATGAAGTCTTAAAAGAACTACCAATCATTGTCAAAATATCTGAGGCCGGACATAAAAAAGTCACTGAACTGTTAGACCTGTTGCATAAACACTCATCATTAGCTTCACGTGTCCACTCCACAGAATTAATGATTAAAGTGATTGAAGATTTGGGTATTAGAGATGAGTTGACCAAGAATTCCAATGAACGATCTGAAGATATAGGTTTGCTTAAAAAGTTTTATTCTAAAGCCCAGGCACTGGAAGCCGAGAGTGACGATAAATCACTAAAAGGATTATTGAATCTTATTGAATTGGAGCAGCAAGCTGGCAATACAGGTGAGCTTGAGTTTGATCCGAATATAGGCCCAGAGACAGTAAAAATTATGACTGTCCATTCTTCAAAAGGGCTGGAATTCAGATGCGTGTTCATCGTAAATCTGGTCGATGCCAGATTCCCATCACGGGATCGAAAAGAACAAATTGAACTCCCAGATAAACTGATTGATGAAATTCTGCCAGAAGGAGATGCGCATTTGATGGAAGAACGTCGGCTATTTTACGTTGGGGTCACACGGGCCAAAGAATATCTGTTTTTGACCTGGGCTAAGGATTACGGCGGAACCTCGGTTAAGAAGCCTTCTCGATTCCTTTTAGAGACTGGTCTTGAGAGCTCGGAAACCAAAACTAGACCAACAGGAGAAGTAATCTTTAAAACAGTACAGCCTTTGCCACTTCCTAAAACAACTTCTTTTGCTGTTCCTGAAACTTTTTCTTGGACTACAATTTCAAGCTTCCTTAAATGCCCCTTGGAATTCAAATATAAATATCTTTATCAAATACCTTGGCCAGGAAACGGATACACTTCATTCGGATCCAGTATCCATAAAACCATTCAGCTCTTTTCTCAATTGTTGATTCAGATGTCGTCGGTTGTTCAAAATGATCTATTCGGAAGAAAGCTGGGAGATTTTGAATATCCTCCCATTGAACGTCTCTATAAGTTTTACGAAGAAAATTGGATTGACGAATGGTACGACAATAAACTGGATCAGGAAAGATTCAAACAAAGAGGATATAGAATATTGCAAAATTACTATAAACATATTGTTGCCAATAAATTGATCCCAAAGGAAACTGAAAAATTCTTCAAATTGAAATTCGGCAACTACAAATACGTGGGAGTGATTGATTGTATTATTGAAAACCCAGACGGCACAGTAAAAATCATTGATTATAAAACCAGCCAGAAGGCAAGAAAAAAATTGGAAAAAGTAGATAAAAAACAACTACTTTCTTATCAGTGGGCTGCAGAGGAGTACTTTAAGAAAAAGGTTCAAAGCTTAAGTTACTGGGATTTGGAAGATCTGACCCAAGTGATAGAATTTAAAGGTAGCGCTGATGAAATTTCCACGATAAAAGGAGAATTCCTTCAAAATATCGAAGAAATGGTTAAAGCTATTAAAGCAGATAGCTTTTATGAACTAGACCTAAAAAAATCGCATGATTGCGAATTCAGGGATTTAGAGGCAAGAAATTGAAAAATGCTATAATTTCTGGTATAATTTGGGAGAAATAAAAATTGTTGCAAAAAGTAAAACTCATTGTAATCAGTTTGGGAATATTGCTTGTCTTAAGTCTGGCAGGATTAACCTATACCATTCTTAAGCTGAGCCCTGATCAAAATGGCACAGTTAACATAGCAATATTCTACACACTAATTTTTTTAATCTCATTTTGTTCAGCAACCCTTATTGGATTTTTATTGCGCCGTCGTTTTGGAGTTCGAGAATTTCTCACTCAACACCTTAGAATTTCCATCCGACAAGGACTCTGGTTGGCAATACTAATTACCTGTTCATTTCTTTTGCAATCTTTACGCTTGTTTAGCTGGACTAACTCTTTACTTCTAGCAGGAGCATTAATTTTTCTAGAATCATTCTTCCTTGCTAATGACAAAAAAATTATATAAATTTTCTAACATAAATTAAACAAAACTATGCCCGAACAAAAACCTAGAGAACAATCAAGGTCACAGTACTCCGAAGATCTTTCTTTTCAGGTTATGCCTGGTGAAAGCGCAGATCTTTCCGATCCAGTGGATATTTCGGTTGATTCTGCAACCCCGGTTGAAGCATATCATGGCAACCATAAGGTTATTTATATTGTCATTTCCATTCTAATTCTTTTGGCGCTCGGAGCATTGGCGTACTTTCTTTTAGGTCCTAACGCTCAGAAACCTGAGACGGCACAAACCACCCAAAAACTACCTCCAGTATTTTTAAAACAACACTTTAACGTAGAAACTTGCCAAGACCAATCAGTTTGCGGCGACGATGCTGATCCGGATAGCGACGGTTTAAGTAACTATGACGAGTTCCGCGCGCGCGGTGGTGCGGATCCAAAGAATAACGATACGGATGGGGACGGCTTGGCTGATGGAGATGAGGTCCATGTTTACAAGACTGAGCCGGCGTTTAAGTTTTCATATTGTCGTGGCAATACCGGTCTCGCATGTCAGTATGATGATGGTAGTCAAATAAAGAATGGTTATGATCCCGCCACCCCTGGAATTAAGATGACAGAAACTCGCAAGCAGCAGATCGAAACAGATACTCAAACATTTAAGCTTCACGAGCCAACAAAAACGACATTGAATATGACTGTCACGCCTCCTCCAGCTTCAACTGGATCAAACTCTTCAACTCCTGCCACAAACTCCATCACCATCCAAAACGACACGTTCGTACCGGCTACTCTGACTATAAACCGAGGGCAAACAGTGACCTGGGTCAACAAGGATCAGGTTAATCACTACGTGGCGTCTGATCCTCATCCACAGCATACTGCTCTGCCTGGTTTTGACTCGGGAGCCTTTGCTCCAAACGCCACTTATCTTTATACATTTGATAAGGCAGGTACTTTTACGTACCACGACCATTTGCAACCAACGAGCAAGGGCACTATTATTGTTAAATGAACCCCGATCTAGAAATTTGGGATAACGCGGCTGATGCTTGGGCAAGCGCAATAACAAAACCAGGCACTCTGCGGTCTATACATTTTAAGAAAGTTATAGACCAACTGCTTTCCGAAGTATCCAATAAAAAAATCTTAGACGCTGGCTGTGGAGATGGAGTCTTTACAAAATATCTAGCTAATCAAAATGCTAGTGTCATTGGCGTAGACGGCTCTCAAGAAATGATAAAAATAGCCAAAGCTAAATTTCCAGAGCTTGATTTTGCTGTGACTGATTTGCTACAGCCTATGTCATTTCCAGATAAATCGTTCGACTTTGTACTGGCCAATATGGTACTTATGCATTTATCGGATATCAAAATGTTTCTTAAAGAATCAAAGAGAGTGCTTAAGCAAAATGGAACCTTGATTTTTTCCGTACTTCATCCATGCTTTAATTTCCCAACTATGAAATTATATAAAAGCTTTATGGATAAGCTGCTTAATAGAAGGCCATCGGGTTTAGCTTTCGATTATTTTCAAACTCACCAAACCAGGCGTTTTGAAACTAATATGAATCGCGAACTTACTCATTATCATAGGACTTTGGAGCAATATTCTAAGGATCTAAATGCAAATGGATTTTCAATTGAGCTAATGTTAGAACCGCACGAGCTTGATTCTGAATTCCTTAGACAAAAACCAAGACTAGAGTATACGACTAGACTCCCAAGATTCTTATTCATTAAAGCCAAATCCATATGATTCTCAATTGGTTAAAAAACCTGCTAAGCAGCAAACCACAAACAAAAACTTTTGAAAAGATTATTGTTGCGAAGGTAACGAAAGTCGAAAAACATCCCAACGCCGATCGGTTGCGAGTCATTGGATTAACCGACGGACAAAACGAATATTATCCAGTCGTTTGCGGCGCTTGGAACTTCGACGTTGGAGCAGTTGTGCCACTGGCTTTGCCTGGCGCCACCATCCCTCACGATCAACACAACCCCGAAGGAAAGCCTTTTGTCTTATCGAAAGCCAAAATTCGAGGCGTTGAGTCTCAAGGCATGATCTGTTCCGGAAAAGAGCTGGGCTTAAGTGATGACGGTAAAGGAATTTTACTACTTGACCCTTCCACACAACTGGGTGGTAGCTTTAACTCTGATTTGATAAGATAGACCCACTATGGAAATTTTTATTGATCTGTCAGAAGAACAGGCTCTTCGCAAACAACTAGAAAACCGAACTGACGCTGACGCCAAGCGCATGTTGCGTTTTTTAAACATGCCTGACCTATCCAGAACCCAAGGAAGTCCGTTGAAGGAAATTGTTGACCAGGCCTCCAAGGTGAAGAGCTTAGCCGGATTTGATGTCATCAAAATTCCGGAAATAGTTCCAACCACCATTTTGTTCGATATGTTCAACATGCCACCGGGACATCCAGCCAGAAGCAAGTCAGATAGCTACTACGTAGACGAAGAGCACGTACTTCGTCCCCACGATACTGTGTTCTGGTACTATTATTTAAACCATCCGGAGATTAAAAAACGAATCGAAAATAAAGAGACACTGGGTGCGATTTGTTACGGCAAAGTTTATCGGAAAGATGAAATTGACCGCACGCACATGAATGTATTTCATCAGTTCGGAGCGTGGCTTATAGCACCTGACGAAAAAAAAGTCCTCACTCCAGATGATCTTAAAAATGCCTTATCTGACATTGCAACAAATGTTTTTCACGCAAATTTCAGGTTTTATGATCATCAATTTCCATATACGGATCCGAGTTTTGAAATGGAAACAGAAATGAACGGCAAATGGATGGAATTGGTCGGCTCTGGTATGGTCCGAAAGTCAGTCATGCAGAATATGGGTCTAACCGGATACAACGGTTGGGCGTTTGGATTCGGGCTTGAACGGCTCGCTATTGCTTCCATGGCACTACCTGACATCCGTTTACTTTGGTCACAAGACCCTCGGGTTTTAAAACAGCTGAAGCTCGGAAACAAATTTGTTGAAGTCAGTAAGTTTCCCCCTATCACCAGGGACATCTCCTTTGTCGTAGATAAGAGCTTTGCACCTAATGATTATTTTGATTTGATCCGTGATATTGGTGGCGATCTCATAGAAGAAGTTGAGCTATTGGATAAATATGAAAATCCGAAAAAATTCGGTGAAGACAAAGTTAGCTATACTTACAGGGTTGTTTATAGAAGCACTGATAGGACACTTAAGGCAGAGGAAGTGGACCCATTACAAAACAAGCTTTATGAACAAACCAAAGTCCAGTATAACGCTCAATTAAGATAACTGTAGCTATCACAAAAAACAGCCTAAAAATGGGCTGTTTTTTGGTAAAAAATATCCCCAAAAAACCCTTCTAATCTGGGGTAATTTTTGCTATAATATTAGTACCTTAAAAGGCATATTTTATATGGCTAAAAACGACGAGAAAGATATCAAAAAAGACAAGGGTTATACCGCGGAACAGATTACTGTTCTGGAAGGCTTGGAGCCTGTCCGCAAACGCCCTGGAATGTACATCGGAAACACCGCCAAAGAAGGTTTCCATCATTTGCTTAAAGAAATTGTAGACAACGCAATTGACGAGGCGATGGCCGGACATGCAAAAAAAGTTGAAATCACCATACACCCCGATAATTCCGCAACTGTTTTGGACGATGGACGAGGTATTCCAATTGATGTTCACAAGCAAACAAAAAAATCGGCACTGGAAACCATCTTGACCGTATTGCACGCCGGAGGAAAATTTGGTGGAGAAGCGTCTGGATATAAAGTATCGGGTGGTTTGCACGGAGTTGGAGCATCAGTTGTTAACGCTTTATCTGAATGGCTCAAGGCAGAAGTACGACGAGATGGAAAAATCTACCAGCAAGAATACAAACGCGGAAAAGCCACAAGCAAAGTTAAACTCATCGGAAAAGTTCCACCCAAGGATCCATGGCAGCGCGGAACCAAAATCTCCTACAAACCAGATCCCGAAATTTTTTCTGTAACAGAATTCGATATCAAACAGGTTCTGGATCATTACCGTCAGCAATCATACCTGACCAAAGGAGTCCATCTGGTTATTCGCGACGAGCGAAACGATTTTACTTATCAATACTACTTTGAAGGTGGGTTGATTTCTTATATTTCACACCTCAACCGTAATAAGAACATCAAAACGCAACCGATGTATGTTTCAAAAACCGTTGATCAGATCATGGTTGAATGTGCTATTCAATATACTGATGATTTTACAGAAAGTGTCTTAACTTTCGCCAACAACATTCATACTATGGAAGGTGGTATGCATCTTACCGGATTCCGATCAGCTTTAACTCGCTCGTTAAACAACTACGGAATCAAAAACGGATACTTCAAAGAGTCCGATAAAATGACCGGGGAAGACATGCGTGAAGGCTTAACCGCAATTATCTCCGTTAAGCTCCCAAACCCGCAATTTGAAGGACAAACCAAGGCCAAACTCGGCAATGCCGAAGTCCGGGGAATCGTCGAAGACGTAGTTGGCCAAGGATTGGAATTCTGGCTTGAAGAACATCCAGGCGATGCCGGAAAAATTTTAGAGAAAGTTTTATTAGCTGCAAAAGCCCGATTAGCTGCCCGAGCCGCAAGAGATGCCGTGTTACGAAAAGGCGTTTTGGATGGCTTAGCACTTCCTGGTAAACTTGCGGATTGCTCCGAAACTGATCCTGCCAATTCAGAACTTTACATAGTTGAGGGAGATTCAGCTGGCGGCTCAGCAAAGCAAGGACGAGATCGCCGCTTCCAAGCAATTTTTCCGCTTAAAGGAAAACCCCTTAATGTTGAACGTGCTAGATTGGATAAAATGCTAGCTAACCAAGAAATCAAAAATCTTGTGATTGCCATGGGGGCCGGAGTAGGTGATCAGCTAAACATGGAAAATCTTCGATATCACAGAATCATTCTTATGGCTGATGCAGATGTGGATGGTGCTCACATTCGAACTTTGCTTTTAACTCTTTTCTACCGCTATTTCCCAGATATTATTAAAAACGGTTATTTATACATCGCTCAACCGCCATTATTTAAAGTCCAAAAA
>DASPKQ010000048.1:0-2928 GCA_035627995.1 Verrucomicrobiia bacterium
AGTTCAGCTAAAGACAATGTGTAGACACGACCGAGAATAAAAGCGTACTTCATAAACAAAAAGAATAAGGAATAAGAAAAAGATAAGACTAATTGTTATTCCTTATCCTCTCTAGAAATTATTATGGATCTTATTAAATCGGTTAAAGAC
This sequence comes from Verrucomicrobiia bacterium, assembly GCA_035627995.1. Classification (GTDB taxonomy): domain Bacteria; phylum Patescibacteriota; class Doudnabacteria; order UBA920; family O2-02-FULL-48-8; genus DASPKQ01. The sequence continues at coordinate 151 of DASPKQ010000048.1, forward strand.
CATCAACAAAATTTAGTTTTGGTGCTTGGCTACTGCCTAGTAGGTCTTGGTTGTTTCTTTTTAGGCAAAGCCTCATCCGTTTATACTAATCCACCGGAAATTAAGGTGGATGAAGTCTTTTCCTACGAGAATAATAACGCAAATACAAGTGTTTTGCAATCAGAACAGATCAATAACAACAATAATGACGTTGGTCAGTGTGAGGGTAAAATCAAAGGAAATATCAACAGCAAAGGCGAAAAGGTTTATCATGTTCCCACCGGCCAGTTTTATAATAGAACGGCTCCTGAGCTCTGCTTTGATTCGGAGGATGAAGCAAATGCAGCGGGATTTCGAAAATCCAGCAGATAGCTTATAATATGTTTATGAGTTTACTTTGGCGTTTAGTTATCAATACCGCAGCAATAATGGTAGCCGCATACTTGCTGCCTGGTGTAGCTGTAAGCAGTTTTTGGGTAGCACTAGTTGTGGCTATTGTCTTGGGGATAATAAACATTTTTCTGAAACCAATTTTGGTTATTCTCACGCTACCCCTAACCTTTATTACATTTGGGTTGTTTCTTCTAGTCATCAATGCTGTTTTAATCTTATTAGCCGGTGCAATCGTGGAAGGATTTGAAGTCGATGGATTTTGGTGGGCAGTTTTGTTTAGTGTAGTTCTTTCAATTATTAATAGTTTTTTAAGCTCCCTTTCTAAATCAAGAAACCACAGTCAAACCACATACCTCCGCTAACTGGTTCGATTCCAGTTATTTTGATAAAATAATTTAGACCACATTCCGTGGTTTTTTAAGTACCTGCGCCAAGGAGGCCGACTGTGCAAACTGAAGTGTATGAAGGTGATCCGCACCTGGGACTCCGACACCTGTGGCACAGCACGATCCGCTTCTTCGACACCCTGGTTCGCGGGTGGAAGGCTCGATCAGGGGTCCGTTCAAGGAAGCGGATTTTGCGAAGAGGGTCTTTCTAAGACCCTCTTCAACCCATTTTATGATTAGAACTTATCTCGACAACGCTGCAACAACACCCATGGATAAACGCGTGGCAAAAGCCATGCGCGATTTTGAATTACGTTATTTCGGCAATCCCAACTCAATTCACCGAGAAGGACAGGAGGCAAGGGCCAATATAGATTACGCTCGTGCTGACATTGCCAAATTTTTTAGCTGCAAACCTCAGGAAATAATTTTTACATCAGGAGCCACCGAATCTAACAATCTTGCGGTCCAAGGCGTTGTTTCATATTACCTAAACCAGCACAACATGAAGCCGCACGTAGTAACGTCGGAACTTGAACACCAGTCAGTTTACAATGTTGTTAAAGGACTGGAAGCAAATCAAGTTATTGAGGCAAGTTACGTAAAACCCGATCGGTTTGGCAAAATCAAAGCCGAACAATTTATCAAAGAGATTAAGGATAATACTGTTTTGATTTCGGCAATTTTTGTGTCCAATGAAATCGGATCAGTCCTGCCAATAAGAGAACTGGGTAGATTGATTCAGGAATACAATACCAGAGTTAAGTTAAAAATTAGTTTCCATACTGACGCAGTTCAAGCCGTTAAATATTACAACTGCCATGTGGAAAAACTTGGAGTGGATTTACTCACTTTTTCCGCCCACAAGATAAACGGACCAAAAGGAATTGGGGGTCTATACGTTAAGTCCGGCACAAGGCTAGGGAAAACCACATACGGTGGGTCGCAGGAGTACGAAATTCGTCCGGGGACGCAAAATACTCCTGGCATTATTGGCTTGGCCAAGTCTGTCGAACTATTAAGTAGTTTGGAAAAAAGACAAACGCAGGGCGAAAAAATTAGGAATCTTAAAGATTATCTTATTACTGAACTTAAAAAAATATCTACTATTGATTTCAATGGGTCAATAGACAACGAATCTGCGCCAGATATCCTTAATTTTTCCGTTTTGGGAGCAGATCAGGACACCCTTATGACAAAACTGGATTTGGCAGGAATTGCCGCATCAACGGGGTCGGCTTGCGTCTCAGGATCCACAACTCCCAGTCACGTTATTAATTCTTTAGGCAAAATAACCGATAATCCTGCAGCCACTGTTAGGATTTCGATCGGAAAACAAAATACCATCAAGGAAATCAAAAAAACTGTTGACTTCTTCAAGTCTTGGTAGTTTAACTCTGGTATAATTTGGGTATGAAAAAATACCTTATTGCCTTAACAGCTGTACTACTGTTAAGTCTGGCTTACATCAAATACCAACCTGTAGTTACATATTTGTCCGGAAAATTGGAAGCTAAATTATCCCGCGGAAAAATATCAGGCCATAGTGTATATAAACTACCTGTTCCTTTTCATAGACAAGAACATTCCTTAAGCTGTGAAATTGCTGCATTAAAAATGGCGTTAGCGGGTGTGGGTGTTGACGTGCCGGAATCGGAACTTATTAGCCATTTACCATTTGATCCCACTCCTAGACAAAGCGGAGTATGGGGTGATCCTTATAAAGCTTTTGTAGGAGATATTGACGGAAAAATGTTTTCAACCGGTTATGGCGTATATTGGCAGCCAATAGCAGACGTGGGCTTAAAATATAAAAGAACAGAAGTTCTAGAAAATGGAACGATTGAACAACTTATTGACCATTTAAACCAGGGGCACCCAATTGTGGTCTGGGGTTATTACGGTCGCGGCAATCGCTCGACTTGGACTACACCTGAGGGACGTCGCATTGAAGGAGTTAATGGAGAACACGCTCGGACTCTGATTGGATATACTGGTGATAGCTCTAATCCTGAAAGCT
>DASPKQ010000049.1:0-4481 GCA_035627995.1 Verrucomicrobiia bacterium
ATGGAGGCGCTGGGGGAGGCGCAGGTAGCGGCGGCGGCGGTTCTGGTGGTGGTGGAGGCGGATCACCATAAAATATAAATCAAAGGCCCAATGCTTAAGCTTTGGGTCTTTTATGTTATAATAGATAGAGTAGTGGAATTAACTCGAAACAAAAAAATGGACGGAAATTTTATCCAAGGCCAGCAAAGAAAGCCAACATCAAGTAAAAGCAAGGTTGGTTTATTGGCCGTTGCACTAGCATTGATAGTTTTGGCAGTAGTGGTTTTTGTTGTTTATGGAGATAAGTTAAAAAAAGGCTCTGACGTTACCACATCAGAATACCAAGCTGTATTTTTGGGCAATGGTCAAGTATATTTCGGCAAGCTTCAGGATACAGGCAGATGGATGGTTTTAACAGATGTTTACTACTTGCAAGTAACGCAACCGTTACAATCCGCAGCCACAGGCAGCACCGGTACCACTCCCACCAACACCGGAACCGCCAATCAAAATCAGGAAATAAAGCTGGTTAAATTAGGCGGCGAACTTCACGGTCCTGAAGATGCAATGTACTTTGGGCGTGACCAAGTTCTTTTTTGGGAGAATATGAAAGATGATTCACGAGTCCTGGAAGCGATAAAGAAATATCAAACACAATAAGCGATAAAAAGACCCTGGTTAAACCCAGGGTTTTTTGTTAGCAAAAAATGGACTTTTTAAGCATAAAATGGTAGAATAAATCATAAAAATGCAGCTGCTTGAAACAAAAAATTTTAAAAAATATTTTATTATCCTAACAGGAATATTTTTTTTAATATCGCCATTTTTTTCTGCAGCAGACGATTATTCTTCAGGCAGTTTCACCGTAAAAGACCCAGTTATTGATCAGGGTTCAGACAGTACTGTTTCGGCAAGTTTCGGACTAGGGCAATCCATAGGCCAGTTGGCTATCGGGCAATCAACTTCCGCTAGCTTCCAGGTGTGGAGCGGGTTCCAATATTTTTTCCAAGTTAATGCGAATACTTTAACAGCCACTCCGGGTGACACTACAGTGGGGTTAAGCTGGACCGTGCCGCAGACTTTTTTAGGAATTGCCATTTCAAGTTATGAAGTTGGGGTTGGTACGGTCTCTGGCTCGTACGTATTTACTGATGTAGGTAATGTTACTAGTCACACACAAACGGGATTAACGAATGGTACTCCATATTTTTTTATAATCAAAGCCAAAGGTCCAGGCGGAATTTTTCTAGTTTATTCCAATGAGGCCACAGCGACTCCTGTTGGTGGAAGCGCAGGGGGTGGCGGCGGGGGAGGCGGATACAGCAGCACCGCCAATATCATCTTCAATGGAACGGCTTATCCTTCTTCAACAGTTAGCTTGCTAAGGTTTGGACAAGTAGTCCAAACCGTCACTGCGGACTCCGTTGGATCATTTTCCATGGCCTTGAACAACATCCAAAGTGGTACCGAGGCCTTTATCCTATACGCATTTGATTCCGAAAACAATAAATCAGCAAATCTTAATCTTGTACAAAATTTACCGCCTTCCGTTACTACGACCGTGTCCAACATAATAATCCCACCTACGATTGCAGCAAGCCATACATCCATTGCTCAAGGACAGATGCTTACTCTTAAAGGTTACACCGCTCCAGGAGTTCCAGTTATCGTTTCATTCACGGGTCCGAATAATTTTACTCAAAATATAGTTTCTGGATCCAACGGTTATTACAACTTATTCTTGGACACCAACCTTTATTCACGCGGTCAATATTCAGTAACTACCCAAAGTCGCGTCCGGAATTTCAACTCGCCGTTAAGCAGTGCCTTAATTTTTTCTATCGGTGACCAAAGCGTGGTCGTGACCCCAGGAGAATGCAAACGTTCCGATCTTAACTGTGATAATCGGGTTAATCTTATTGATTTTTCTATATTGCTTTATTTTTGGGATTCCTCATCTTTTTCCCGCAACCCTAGGGTAGACATCGATAAATCTGGACAAGTGGGACTTCGTGATTTATCAATCATGCTTTATGATTGGACAGGATAAAATGAAAAAAATTATTTTAACCATTTTAATATCTTTATTGTTCACGGCCAATCAAGCCTCCGCCGTAAGTCTTTATGTTGGCGCGGCGAATCAAGTTGCTTATCAGGACCAGACTTTCTTAGTTGAATGGTATTTAGACACTCAGGATGAGGAAATCAACACGGTTTATCTTAAACTTAAATTCAGCAAGAATGCTTTGGAAGTTGTAGACACGTCGGTCGGGGGATCAGCTTTAAATCTCTGGATTAAGTTGCCGGAAGTTTCAAACGATCTAGGAACCATAGAATTAACCGGCGGAATCTCTGGCGGAATTAAATCTGACAAAGTCCCGATTTTCACTACAACTTTCAAACCGAAACAAACTGGTAGCGCTTTGATTACCATGGATGAAAGTTCAACGATCCTTTTAAGCGACGGAGAGGGTACGAGCACTAGTTTACTTTTCAATCAGTTGAAGTTTACGGTCCAACCGGCCGACGCGGCACCATATAAAATAACTTCGCCTACCCACCCGAGCGAGACAGACTGGTACAAATCAGAAACGGTGGAAATAAGCTTTGATCCTAAAGCTAATGAAACTTACAGTTTCAGTTTCAGTTCAAATGCAGAGGTTATTCCTGATGACAAACCTGACGACGTAAAATCGGGCAAGCTGAAATTTGAAAACATTACAGATGGAATCTATTATTTTAAATTAAGCTCAAAAACAAGTTCTGGTCCTTGGCAGGAGTCTGGAGTATTCAGAGTGCAGATAGATCGCACACCACCGGAGAATTTTAAACCTGAAGTTGCATCCGATCCGGCAATTTTTAATGGAAAACCGTTTATCAGTTTCACTGCGGTAGATCAGGTTTCAGGAGTGGATCATTACGAAATAAGATTTGGAAGTCTAGGCAGGTGGAACAGGACCGACAGTAGTGTAGTCCAGATTCCGGGAATCATTTTGGGTGATGTGGTGGAAATAAAAGTTGTGGACGCTGCGGGAAATGAGCAGATTCAGAGGGTTTCCATTGATGAATTATCCCAAAACTCTCTGTTCCGAAGCTGGATTATTTGGGCTATAATGTTAATTGGACTTGTGTTTGTGTTTTTTGGGGTCAGACTATACCGATATTTCAGAAAAAAATACACAATTTAATGTTATTTTATAAAATAAAAATTCAAAAAAAACAACTTACCACTCTTCTTTTGGGTGCATTTGTTTTGAGTGGCTTCTTTGGATTGTTTGTTCCCAAAGACGCCTTGGCTGCACAAGCAACCTTGTCTTTGTCACCAAGCAACGGACGGTTTGAAATTGACAGCACCTTTGAGATATCTGTTTTTTTGAATACACATGGTAACTCGGTCAATACGATTGAACTTAACTTGAGATATCCGCCTGATAAGCTGCAGCTGGTCTCATCCAGCACCGGACAATCAATCATTGGAATCTGGACCAGTCAACCGAAATACAATAACCTTACTGGTGCGGTAAATTTGGTTGGTGGCATCCCCAACGGTATTAATGTCAGTAAAGGATTAATTTCAACTTTCACATTCAGAGTTAAAGCGGTTGGATCCGCTGTTGTTCGTTTTGAAAATAGCCGAGTGTTGTTGAATGACGGATTAGGCACAGAAGTGCTCACCCAGAACGTTAACAGTATTTATGACCTGACTTTGCCAGCACCCGCTGGACCGTTGGTTGTTTCCGATACTCATCCGGATCAAACACAATGGTACAAGGATAGCACCGTTTCCTTACGGTGGGGAGATGAGGGCGGTTCTGAAGGATTCAGTTACATTTTAAGTGACGAACCTATAGACATTCCCGATAACATCTCTGAAGGTACAAGGCATGAAGTTGATTATAAAAATCTTTCAGAAGGGAGACACTATTTTCATATTCGGGCTTTAAGGGCAGGGGCGTGGGGCGGCACAACGCATTATGCATTGAACATTGACCCTGCTGCGCCGGCCGATTTTAGAGTAGAAATTGTTCCGGGTGCAAGAACTACCAGAAGACAGCCTGTGCTTCAGTTTTCGACTACTGACGCTTCTTCTGGGCTGGATCACTACGAATTGAAAATAATTCCATTAGGTCAAAACTCAGCAACCGTCACACCGCAGGATGAAAATCAGCAAATTTTTATTGAAGCCCAAAGTCCTTTTATAACAAGTGAACTTGAGCTCGGAAGATACGACATAATTGTTAGAGCGTATGACAAAGCTGGGAACTACAAAGACGCCACCGAAAGATTAGAAATTGTAAACGCAATATTTAGATATGTTGATGGTCAAGGTTTGGAAATCAGGAGTTGGTTAGTGCTTCCATGGTGGTTGCTATTGATCTTGTTGGCTTTGGTTGTAATCCTGCTTCTATACCTTATTAGTAGATTGCACTTGTGGCATAGAACTATAGATTCAAAAAGGGAACAGGGTGAAATGCCCGCAAATTTAAAGCAGCAGATCGAAG
>DASPKQ010000050.1:0-2412 GCA_035627995.1 Verrucomicrobiia bacterium
TGGATCTTCTTCGTTACGGATTTCATCTTCCTCCAAGCCGTTCACCCTGCGCCAAATGTAAAATCCAGGTTTGCCGTAAAGAGAAATAAGATTTTGAACGGGATAATCTAAAAGCTGAGCAGGACTCACAATGTTAAGTCGAGCCAAACGATTAGTCCATCCTCGGGCAATTCCCCAAAGATCAGACAGTTTCATGCCTTTATAAACCTCTCTTAGGTGTTCTCGCCAAATAATGGTTAAACCATCGGGTTTCTTAAGTTCCGAGGCCAGTTTGGCTAAAAATTTATTACTGCTTATTCCAACTGAACAGGTCAGCCATTCCCCAACCTCGTCTTTTATACGCTGTTTTACTTCCGCGCCTACCTGAAGCGGATTCAGTTTGCTTCCCCGTAAATCAATAAAAGACTCATCAATACTATAGGGCTCAACTTGATCCGTATATTGAAGGAGAATTTTGTTAACTGAACGACTAACTTCCCGATATTTTTCCGGTTCTGAGTGAGTCAAAATAATATCTGGGCAAATCCGCTTAGCATGCTTAACCAAAGTTCCAGCCTTGATCCCCTTGACCTTAGCTTCCTTGGATGAGGCAATAATACAACTCGAAGGATGCATACTAGCCACAACCCCCAAGGGACGATTGCGCAAAAAAGGATTAGCTTGCTGTTCCACACTGGCAAAAAATGAATTCATGTCGAGCAGGATAATTCGTGGCAAGTCTAAACTACTCGCGCTTTTAAAATCAGCAGAAAGATTGATACGGCCACGCTGAACTGGAATAAAACTACTCGACATAGGTTTCCAAAAGAGTCCATTTTAAACTGTCGGAATTAAACTGCAATTTAAAATAGTTAGCCTGATCGGATACGGCAAAATAATAAATTTTTACTCGCCCTTCAAAATGATGATAGACGAGGTTAACCTTTTTAACCAAAAACTCCCGGCCTTTCCAAAAAAACCTCACCGGCAAAATCCGGTCTTCCTTAAATACTGTCACGACCTCCACAGGATCATTGATTTGTTCTAGCATGACACCTCCCTAATGTTAAAAATGATAATAAAAACAAAAAGACGGCTTTTTAGGCCGCCTAATTTCTTCTTATATCGTACAGACTTTATACCTCTCCTGATTTATCCTGTCAAGCAACATTCCAATTTACCAACTATCAATCTGGGATTGGAGTTGAGCTGATTCAGTTTCCGCTTCTTTGAGGTTAAAACTGTCTACCTCATCTCCGAGTCGCTGCGTAGAATCATCGCGGGCACGGGGATTTGTATATGTTGATCCAGCCACGGAAGATGAGTAACCGTGTTCAATGATAAAGTAGTCTGAAAGCTGATCCTGATTAATCTTAATCTGTTTGATAAAAACCATGCCGAATACAAATACCGATAAGATTATTGTTACGGTAACTATGACTCGTTTGGCCATTTTAGTTATTCTCCCTTCCAGAATTATTCCTTAAATTTTGCAAACGATTGGATCCTTCAACATCCCGCATTTCTTTAACTATTTCTTTTAAAGATCCGTGAAATACTTTCATCTGTTTTCTAAAGTCACTCATGGCATCGATGAATTCCTGCGCCTTAACCTTAGGGTCTGTGGCTGAATCGATTTGTTGATATAATGCTTTAGCATCATTAAGCATCTCTTCGGCCGTAGCTTTTTCAAGTTTGGCATCAGCAATCATATCGTCGATTTCATCGACATTATAGCCTGCTGCCACCATTTTCTCCCTTCTGGTTTCAATCCTGTCCAAGACGCTGGACAATTTGGAAATTGATCGGCTTACACGGCTGATATGATTATTCATCAAGCGCTTAACACTGCGCTTTCTTGCTTCCAGTACTCGGCTCTGTTTTAGGTCATCAATATTTCTTGGCTGCGCAACACTATTTTGCGCCAATGAAGTACCAAAAGCGGCAAGGCTGATAGTCAAAGCCAATAACAAGCTTATAAATTTTATTTTGTTTCTCATACGATGTTTTAGTGTTGTCAACATTATAGCATATCTGCTCATTTTTTGTAAAGTTTTGATTTGGTTTTTTATACCACAAAGTGGTATAATTATTTGGTAAATTGTCACTCATCATGACAGTTTTTTAAATCTCCCGGCAGCTTACAGTAAAATTAATTATTCGGGAGTAAATTAACTTATTGCTTATGCGAATTGCTCAAATAGCCCCTGTTTGGATCCCAATACCTCCACGAACATATGGTGGTATTGAACTTATGCTTTACAACTTGGTGGAGGAATTAAAGAACCGCGGCCATGAAATCATTCTTTATGCCTCAGGTGATTCCAAAGTCAGTGTTGGTTTAAAATCAGTGGTTGAGCAAGGACTGTGGCTACAAAAAAACGTCCGTAACCCTCATGCAGCCGTCTTTAGGATGTTGAACATGATTAGAGA
>DASPKQ010000051.1:0-8719 GCA_035627995.1 Verrucomicrobiia bacterium
TGAATTTCTCCCAAAGCGGATACTTGCTCCAAAGCCAATTAAATGCAAAGAAACCCAAAGCAAAACTGACCAGCGAAATGGCCACTAAAATCCAAAACTCCTGTGTCCAAGATTTTTCTAGTTTTGAAAGATTGAGCTGTGGAATGCCAAGGGCAACCGCCCAGGCGGACAGCATAAGCCATAATGGGCTTAATTTGTAACTGCCCGCCACAAAATAATAAAAATAGTACCCAGCCAAAAAGATAAATGCAGTAAAAAGAAAAATTTTCATTATTGTTTAAACGAATTTAATACTTCTAAAACTTTATTTGCCGTATGCTCCCAAGTAAATTGTTTGGATCGCTCTAGACCTTTTTGAGACATTTGTGATTGCAAATTCTTATCCATCAGCACTTTTAACAATCCGTCTGCAATAGAATCCACGGATTGCGGATCAACGAGCACTCCTGAATCTCCTACCACTTCAGGCAAAGAAGAAATATTTGAAACCACAACTGGTGTGCCGCAAGCCATGGCTTCCAGGGGTGGCAAACCAAATCCTTCATATAATGCCGGTAGCGTAACCACTGTTGCCCCGCTATATAGTGCGTTCAAATGATTATAAGGGACGTATTCCAAATATACCACACCGTTGTCTTGATTTTCCTGGATCTTTTTGACAATCGGCTCCCATAGCCAGCCCTTTCCTCCGGCAATGACCAGCTTTTCCTCAATTCTGTTATTTTTCCTTAGTTCAAGGTAAGCGTCAATTAATCTTACAATATTCTTCCTTGGTTGCAAGGTGCCTATATATAGAATGTATTTCTTGTAGGACAAACCGTAATTATCCAACACTTTTTGACTGTCTCCATATGACTGAGGTTTAAATCCATCGTCCAATCCCAAATGAGCAGTTGTTATCTTCTCAGGATTTAATCCATAAATCTTAACCAGATCGTTTTTAGTAGAATCAGAAACTGAAATAATTTTCTTTGCACGCCAAACACCCCATCGCGTGGTCAGTTTAAGATAAAAAAGCGCGAATGGAGCAAATGCCTCAGGGAACATTTCATATGCCACATCATGGACAGTAATCACAGAGTTACGAGGATGGACAAAAGGCAGTGCCTGAATTGGCATAAAAAATACATCTACCGGATGCAAAAGCAGTTCCATGGTCAATCTGGTTTGAGTCCAGAATTTTGGGAATGGAATAACTTTTAGCTTAAAGTTGAGCGGAAGTTTGTAAAACCATTCCTGAGGCTTAGTTCGGAAATATAAAATATATTCATTGGTTGAATCTTTTTCAGCCAATTTTTTTATCAGTTCGGTAGCGTACCGCTCAACCCCAGTAGGGTTTGTTAAATTTGCCCTCTCGGCTTCAATTCCAATTCTCATACATCTGTTAATGTGGCCTCCGTACTTACTTCACGCTTGATATTTATTGCGGCCTTTAATAACTCCCAGTCCGAACGGCGGAAAAATTTGAGTACCAAAAGTCCAAGTCCATAAATAATTCCGGATAACGCAATTACAAACCAGACATTATGGTTTTTAAATGCGAGTATGAATGCGGCCATAAATCCAGCTGCAATCAACGGTTTGGCAAAACTTTTGAAAAATTCAAAATTCACTATTTTCTTTTTAACTATATAAGTATAGCCTACGGTTTGGATCAATTCGCTTAGTACTGTTATGGCAGCAGAGGCAACAATTCCAAATTTTGGAATAAGAAGTAGGTTGAGTAAAACATTTACCACGAACGTAAAACCAGTAATCTTAGTCGCATTTCTGGTTAACTGCGAAATGACTAGGCTGTTTACTGGTGTATAGATAAAGACTACTGAAACAGCTAGAACTAAAAGCCAAAGTGGGTCTGATGCCTGTATAAACTCTCTTCCAAAAAAATTGAGAGTCAGTTCTTCGGCCAAGAGAAATACTCCAACTGCCATGGGGACCGCTATGGCAATCATGTAGCGCGTATATGTTTGAAGACCGATTCTGACCTGATCGATCAAATTTTTACTAATTGCATGAGCAAAAAAAGGATAGAGCGTTATACCCAGCACCCCTGGAAAGAAAGCCAGTATATCCCAAAATTTATAAGCAGCAGAATAATAACCAGTTTGCTCGAAATTGACGAAATAAGGCAGGAGTAAGCCGTCGATTCGATTATATGCTGCGAACAAAGTCAAAAGCATAAAAGGCGTGTTCCATAAAAACAATTGCTTAATAAAAGTCTTATCAAAATCAAAGGTGAATTTGGTAAACCGTCGGTTAACTACCCAAGCATAAATAATAAGATCGAACAATCCCACGATGACGCTAATGAAAGCCAAAAACAAAACACTCTTGTTAAAGTAGATGGCCATAACCATCATCCCGGCGTTAATAAAAGAATTATAAAAATTAACTTGGGCGTTGATGGTCAACTTTTGCATCGCCACTATAACAGCGCGAAACGGAAGACTCACAGAGCTTAGCAGTAAACCGAGGCTTGCTACGTAAAGCGCGACCTTAACGCTGGCGGGATAATCAGCAAACCAAACAATAACGTCCATAAGAAACATAAAGAATAGCGCTAGTCCGGTTTGAATCAAAAAATAATTTGTAAGATACTTTCCCGCGTGTTCAGAATCTTCACTCATCTTTTTGATAACCAAATGCGACATTCCAAAGTCAACAAAAAAACCGAACACAGTTAAGTAAAACCCAATCAGGCCAAAATGCCCTGTTTGCTCCGGACCCAAATATTGCACCAGTCTAGTGTAAATTAAAAAGAGGATGACTCCGGAGAGCACCCTAGACAACACAAGACTGAATATATTTCGGCCGAGATGTAGCATTACGTCAATTATAACTGATTTATAATCTTGACGGAAATTCCTTATTTAATACAAACGGATGGTAAAACTTTCATCTCTGTCCGAAAAATAGCAAAGGCGACAGTTTCTTCCGAGAACTGTCGCCTTTTCGTTGTCTTCCTAGATAGAGTGCTGTTCGGCATCGGCGTTGATTTGGGCGAGAGTATCAGCCGAAACCTGACCGAGATCCGAGTCATTTTTGCGACCGCAAAGGAACAAACCAAGCACGGTCACAATCAACAAGAGAACGATTCCGCCTATGATCACAGTTTCCTCCGCGCCTACTACTGCACCAGAATTGATCCTTCACCAGGTCCCCAGAACTCTCGTTCTTTCTCCTTGTAGTAATCGTAGCATGGCCTGCACAGAATGCCTTGGAAAGCTTCGGGGCTGTGGATGTGCGTCCGAAATTCTCCAAGGAGAGTGTCTGCGGCACCAGGCAGCCTGTTTACGCTTACGCGTTGAGGTACGAGCCGGAAGAACCGATCGACTTTGGCTCGCACCGCCGAACAACTTAACTTTATCATCGGTCCTCCTTTCGCCGATTTTGGTATTCCTCATATTAATGTTTAAGTGCACTCGAGTCAAACACTCGGTAAATTAAAAAACGGCGGGCAGAAGATTGTGTCTTCTGCGCCGCCGTGCTCTTGAAAGGTGCGCTACGGGTAGCTACGGAACGACCGCTGGCCGAATCCGCGCAACTGAGCGTCAGTTGCCGGATGGAGCAGTACCGCCATCCCCGTGACGCCCTCGTAGAGCGTCCGTTCACGTCGGCTGTTGGCCCGCCTGTTCCTTCTCTTTCGTGGTTCAGACCGACGCTGCCCTTCGTGCCGTCGATCCACTGATCCGTTATTGAACCTCGGCATTGAGTTCCTCCCGTCTCTTTGTGACTTGAACGTGCCGGATGGTTTCGTCGATTTCGCGGCAGAGACCCTCCACATCCTCCGCGAATGAGCCCCTATAGAGAATGCTGTCGAGCAGGCTGAACATTGCGTTAGTGCGACGATGCTCGTGCCCTCGAAAGTCCGTGCGGACGCCGATTGCAATACCTTCACCCGTTGCTTTCATCGAGGCGAGCTTAGCACCCACCTCTACGCTCATGCCGCTATCCGAGTCAGCTCCGTCGAGGATCGCAACCAGGATCGGTGTCTCTTGCGCCTGACGGAAGCAGTGTTGAGCTACGGCATCGAGATCAATCCCGATTCCACAGGGAGTCGTGAATTGTTTGGCTTCATCCTGAGGTAGGATGACTTGATAACCGTACTGCTCCAATTCTTCGGCGCACATCCGGTTCCAGATCCTCTCGGCCTGAGTGAACACCGGAGCAGCCCAGTAGATCACGTTTTGCATCCCTGCTCCTTGCGGCTCAGGCCACGTAGCGACGGTTCTTGGGCCGCACGTTGATCCGAGCACCTTTTCGGCGACTCGGACCAAAACTCCTCACGTGCTTGCGTCGGCCGATGACGGCCTTCTTCTCGCGCTGATCCGATCCGCCGCCGTGCTTGAGAGCCTTCAGCTCTTCAAAGTAAGCGTGACATCCGCGGCACAAGACCTCATCCCGGTCATTGCTGATGTGCTGGCGAATGTCTTCGCGAAGCTCAGCAGCCTCGGCAGATTCAATTGATCGCTGCGTCGGCACCAGATCAAAATAGGTGTCGATACCGTTGCGCATTGCGGGGCAAACATCGTAATCCGACATGACGCGCTCCTTTCGAGCGTTTTCTTTCCTCCGAATTTTCGTTATGTAGCATATTACCACAAAAAATACCCTGATTCCAGGAGGGCTTTACGGTTACCCAAAAAAGGAGTATTATGCTTTATTGCAAAGGCAATTTTACAATCGAAAGCGAGGACTTCGATGGACCCGTCGTTCGTGAACTATCGTCAGGACCAACTGTCTTTGGAAGAGCTCCTGGACTGCACGTTCGTCGACCTCGGCGTGGACACGGAACACGCCCAAGCGGCGGAAGCCTTCTTGGCACCGCTTAAGGCCAAGGGCGGGCCGTACTACTACACCTTCCTGCACTGCATCCGGGTCGGACTGCTCGGTAAAGCAGTCGCCGAGTTCATGCATCTCTCCAGACGCACCATGTTCTTTGCCGGCGTCTTGCACGACGTGGGCAAACTCCAGGTACCGGCCACAACCCTCGGCAAGACACAAGGCTGGACCGAGGAAGACACCCGACTCGTACGTCGGCACGTTATGGACGGCTATCGCATGCTCGCGGGCCGGTTCGACTTCACTGCGGAAGTGCTGCTCTGGCACCACCGGTTCCAGTCCGCGGGCTATCCCAAGACCATCTTGGCTCCCCTACACGAATACTGCCTGGGAACGAAGGTCCTGATTCCGATGCTTGGCAGGATCCTGTCGCTCTGCGACGTCTACGATGCACTCCACCGCATCAACGACAAGCACGGCGAAAAGCGCGCTCCGACCGGCGAGGAAATCAAGGAGCTCATGCTCAAGTTCAACCAGGACCAGAAGCAGCTGGTGGAAGATCTCTACACCGCCGGAGTCTTCACAACCTACACCCAAGTTCCGACGACAGCTTAGGAAGGAGGACAACGGACAACGAAAAAGACCTCGGTTGAAAGTTTTCAAACTTTCCCGAGGTCTTTTGCTTTTTACAGAACCTTAGACAACTTTTCCATGCAGCTGGTCCAGCCGCTCATGTGCATATCGAAATCTTTTTGTTCCATGAATCCAGAATGGGTTAGTGTCAATTCAGTCTTATCACCTTTGGATTGTAACTCCAGTGTTAGAACACTATTGGGATTTGTAGGAGCACCTTCCCAATTCCATGTCATGGAAATCTTTTTACCAGGAATTACTTCCTTTATTTCACCTACTCCAATATGCGGCTCTTTATCACCGTACATTTCCACCCGAAAATCACTGCCAACCTTGGCTTCAAATTTAGGAACCTTAGAGGTTAGAGGGTCAGGCGCCATCCATTTTTCTAATTCTTTGGGATCGGAAATCGCTTTGTACACTTCATCAATGGAAGCATCATAAGTTCGCTTTATAACTACGTCTTTCATAAATTCCTTTCGGTTAATTCTTCGACCTTTTCTTTTTCAAGTAATTTCCTAACTGATCAAGCTGCTTGTTCCAGAACACGGTATATGATTCAATCCATTTTTTGGCATCGTTAATTGGTCTGTCGACTAATTCAAAGTGGTATGTCCGGCCGACCTTAATTCGTTCAATTAATTCTGCTTTTTCTAAAACTTTCAAATGCTTTGACACCGCAGGTAAAGACATCTTAAAAGGCTGGGCAATTTGTTGCACCGTCGGCCTGCCCTTTGATATTCGTTTTAGGATTTTCCGGCGCGTAGGATCAGCCAAAGCCTGAAAAACCTCAGAAAGCTTGTCAGAATGATATTTAACCATATGGTTAAATAATACTTAAAATAAAAAACCTATCAACTGTGAAAATATTTTTTGCCTTTAATTTCTTCTGGTAAATAACTTTCTTCATCATACATCTCGTAACCTTCCCCGTATCCTAATTCATCCATTAACTTAGTCGGGGCATTGCGGACTTTCAACGGTATAGGTAGGTTACCGTGTTCCTTAACGTCAGCTTGGGCTGCTCGAAGCGCATCATACGCTCGCCTATCTTTGGGTGCCTTAGCGAGGTATGCCACGCCATGGGCAAGATTTATTGCGCACTCGGGATAACCTATTGTTTCTACGGCTCGAAAAACATTATTGGCAACAACTAACCCATTCGGATCAGCAATACCAACATCCTCTGATGCAAACACAACCATCCGCCGGGCGATAAACTTTGGATCCTCCCCTGCCTCAACCATTCTTGCTAAATAATATATGGCAGCGTCCGGTTGCGATGCTCGCATGGATTTAATGAATGCGGAAATTGTATTGTAATGCTCTTCGGCTTTTTTATCATACCTTAGGAACTTGCTCTGCAAAGTATTCTTAAGATTTTCAATTGTAATTTCTTTGTAAAATTTTTGTGTGTTCTCAATCATGGTAATGGCTTGGCGGGCATCGCCATTCGCCATTTTGATTAACCAATCTTTTGATTCTTTATCCATTTTCACTCCGGTTCGATCAATAATTTTCCCCATTTCTTCGGCACTAAATTCATTTAGAACAAATACCCTGCATCGGGAAAGAAGAGCTGGGATTACTTCAAAACTTGGATTCTCAGTTGTAGCACCAATTAAAGTGATTTCTCCATTCTCAACGTGAGGCAGTAAATAATCTTGTTGGGCTTTATTAAAACGATGAATTTCATCCAAGAATAAAACCTTAGGTCTGCTTTCATAAAGATCAGGCTTTCGGTCTACAATTTTTCTAATATCGTCTTTGCCCGCACTGACCGCGGATAATTCATAATACTGTGCTCCTAGCGCGTTGGCATAAATTCTTCCGAGAGTTGTTTTGCCAACTCCGGGCGGTCCCCAAAAAATGAATGAGAACAAATGTTTTTGTTCAATGGCAATACGCAAAGGTTTTCCTTTGCCAACTAAATGTTCTTGGCCTATAAATTCATCAAGGGTTTTTGGCCTGATTTTTGATGCGAGTGGCTCCATAAATTAGGATTAGTATATACCTTAAGCAGGGCTTTTCAAACCCCAATGATCGCGCTATGATTAGCTTGATAACGGAGGTTTCCATGAGCCAACAGAGACTGTACCGTCGGGCATCAACTGGCGAGGCCATTGGCTATACGATCACGTTCGTGAGCCTGGCGTTGCTCGTCGCCTTCTACCTCTAGCCTCCAACGGCTTTCCATCCGCGCCACCCTATTGGGCAGGCGCGGAGTTCTTTTTATAAATTCTAGAAATAAAAACAGCGGCTCTCTCGCGCCGCTTTGTACCATGGTAACTCTTAATAATTTTATTTGCAAATAAAATACAAAACGGACAACAAACTACGTTGTCCGTTCGTAAGCAGAATGCTGCTAGTGAACGGTATCGTCCTCAGACGCATCGCGTTCGAGGCCAGCAGCGCTTGCCATCAATTCACGACAATAGTCACATTCTGCCATGTGACGTTCAGCTCTCTGCCTTTCCTCTCCCTGGAGGGTTCCGTCGATGTAGGCAGCTATCGTATTGTTGTCAAGGCAATCCGGGCCTTTTTCCATGCCCCTCCCCTTCTGGTTTGATCATGAAATATACATTATTATCACGCTTGGGTCAAGCCTGGGTGACATTGACTCTAAAGCAATAAAAGCGTAAAATATTGAACGCATAACCTTTCTGGCTGACCTTGCAACAAGATGGAGGAATGGATGGACAGACTAGCGCTTTCCGTTTACAAAGTGCGCCGACTAGCCCGCCGCCTCCTTAGAATTGTGAGGTTGGCATTAGCGTTTCCAGGCGCGTACTTCGACAGAGCCCGCCCGATCCTGGCGCACGTCATCCCAACTCGCTACTGTGATTTGGCATGCACGTACTGCAACGAACGTTCCAACAAGAAGAACTTCGTGCCGATTGATGAACTCAAGCGGCGCATCGACGCGTTGGCTCGCATGAGAACCGTGGCCGTGGCCATTTCGGGTGGTGAGCCAATGACACACCCAAGGATCTGCTCGGTCATTCGTCACATCAGATCGCGCGGCATGTTCGCCGGGCTTTTGACCGACGGATCTTTCCTGACGCGGCGAAGCATCGCTGCCTTGAATAAAGCGGGCTTAGACGAGCTCCAAATCAGCATCGACAACATGGTTCCGGATAAGGTCTCGCAGAAGTCCTGGACCAGGCTGGCCGGTAAGCTCAGGCTGCTGCAACGATACGCGCTCTTCGATGTACGGATCAATTCCGTAGTCGGCGGCGGGATGGCTTACCCCATGGACGCGTTTTTGATCTTCAAACTCGCCCGGAGTATGGGATTCAACTCT
>DASPKQ010000052.1:0-8601 GCA_035627995.1 Verrucomicrobiia bacterium
AAACGGAACGCCAACGAAAATGGGCATCAGGCGCAACCAGCCGACTCAACCGAAGCTTAAGCTTCAACAGCAGACGGCACGCGCCATTCCCTCATTTTGAGGGGCCCTGCATCTGGCAGATAGTACGTACCATCCATCGTCACGTTACCTAAGGAATCCCACCATCGCGATACCGCGACGGCGCTTACGGCGGCACTTCGTTCAGCGTGCATCAGCCGCCGCTTGGATTCGCGTCATATAGGCACGTCGGCATGTAGTCGGCGGCGGCCACAGCAAACGCGGATACCATGTGTAAAGAAGCGCGATTACGGCGAGCAGCGAAACGGCGCCGGAGCAAGTTCGCGCCAACGGCTCAGCCACGACGCGCGGTCGATGGGGGAACCGCGGTGGGCGGGCACGCCTCTGAAGCGTGCCCGCCCACAACCGCGGTAAGAGTTAGCTACACCCACAGTTGGTGGGCGCGGCGGCCCTGTTTGCCGACTTGCAGATCTACGGATCTGCAGTCGGCGGATGGGGTTCTTTTTTTTGGTAAAATTGCTATAATTTATATGCTATAAATTCAATAAGAAACTAAATAACAATATGGATGGTGAAAATTCTTCAAGACTGGTCCCGACATGGGTGATTTTGGGTGTAGGGGCGTTGGTAATTGTTTACCTGGCTTTAGCAGTAGTGGATAAGGGTTATGGACTCAGCCGAAGATTTGTAAACGAAAAGCCTGAGAATACGATTTCAATTTCCGCAGAAGGAAGGGTTTCTGCCTCGCCGGATACCGCTACTGTGGGATTAGGCGTTTTGGTTCAATCGTCCTCAGCTGAATCCGCTCAAACTCAGGCAACGGAAAAAACCAACCAGATAGTAGACTTTGTAAAAAAGCAAGGTATTGCTGACGAAGACATCACAACCTCTAATTTTAATATTTATCCAAGATATAATTACGACGGTGGCACCAATCGCATTATTGGGTATGAAGCAAATCAGACAGTTACTGTAAAAATTAAAGGTATAAATAATAACGCCGCTCAAGTTGGAAAAATCCTAGAAGGAGCAACGACGAATGGTGCCAATCAGATTCAAGGGGTTTCGTTTGGTTTTGACGATCCGGATGACTTAAGACAGTTAGCAAGAAAAGAAGCGATTGCTAAGGCCAAAGAAAAAGCCCAGGAGTTGGCCGACGAGGCTGGGATCAGTTTAGGGAAAGTGGTTAGTATTTCCGAATCCGGTGGTTCATTTCCTCCACCAATGCCATATTACGATGAATCATTTGCCAGGGGACAAGCATCAGACGTAAAGAATGTAGCACCGACGATCCAACCCGGAAGCCAGGAGATAGTGCAAAATATAACTGTAATTTTTGAGGTTAAATAATAATAATATGGATGAGCATTACGTTTGTATGGGTTCATGCAGCACGGTTTCCGACAAGCCACAAAAATGTGGTAATCCGGACTGCACCAAGCATGGCGAGGAGTTCGTTTCGTGCTCATGCACCGACGGCAACCACGACGAAGCCCATAAGAAAACCGATACATCGGTTTTGTAAAATTCTTGACACGCCCCAAGCAATAAGCTATTATTGCTTATAATTTAATTTATCCTTTTGCAGGATACACATTGCAGTATCTGAGCAAATGCCAATAGTCGTGAAATTTATTACCTACAATTTAAACGGTTCCAACGTACCAGGCGCTAATTGGGTCTCTGGTTTTGCCTCGGTTTTTGGATATAAACGTAGGCTTTTGGCATAAAGCACTTTTGTATTCGAACACCGCGGCAACAACGCGGTGTTTTTGTTTGTCGATCTTTTTATTCCTGAGGAGGAAGAATGATTGGAAGGCTGAAGCAAAGATCCTTGAAGGTCTTTGAAGAGAGCCGTTTCCTAAAGAGCGGCCTGAAGGAATTGCGACCAATGGCCAAGCGAGCGATTTTTTGGCTCGTGGTTTGCGAGCTGGCCCTCGTCTCGCAAGTCTATCCAACCAAGTACCTGGTCGATGGACTCGTGAGCCGTAAGGTTCCAGGGTTCATTTCCAGCTACCTGGACGTTACCCTGAACACGTACTTGTTCGGTTTAGCATTCGCGGTTCTAGCTGTTTACCTGCTGGGAGTGTACCTACACAAGCGCAGGAGTATTGCTCAGAATGACTTCGAGACGAAACTGTCTATGCTCATTTGGGCGGAAGCCCACAGCAAGGAGCTTCAGTTAAGCACCGACTGGCATCTCACACACGGAACGGGAGAGAAAGAATCGATCATTGGAAAAAATACAAACAAGGTATCCAATCTGATCGAATCGGCTCTCTGGATGGCGACACCCATCTGCCTCCGAATTCTCGTAACTTCATCCGTAATGTTCTTTTTCGGATGGTGGTACGGTCTTCTGGCTGTTGGCACACTCGTGATCTACGTGACCATACTCGCTTTAAGCGAGCCGTACATCCGTCCCATGCGCGAGGAGTACCACCACCAAAAACGAGAGCTGGAACAGTTCGGATCCGAACTTACGCAGAATTGGCGATCAATCCGATGCTTCGGATTGGAGGAATGGTTCAGTCAGAGAAACTACGACAAGCTAATGGCGTTCTGGCGTCGCGAGAGAATTCGGCACGCGGAATGGCGACGGTTTATCGACATTCCTGATTTCATGCTTGCCGGATCCAGATTCTGCATTTACATCGTGGCGATCCTGCAGGGTTTGTCCAACCCCAACGCCGTCGGCTCGATTGTTTTGGCCATCCTGCTGATGGAACGGGTCTACAGTAATTACTATCGGCTGGGTGATTTCATGCGACAGCTGCACGAAGGAATGGAGGCATTGCATGAACTTACTGATGTGTTCCTGACCGTGCCCACAGTGAGGCAAGCGCCATCACCGATTTGGCCAGAGAACATTCGTGGCCGAGTCGAGTTTCGAAATGTATGCTTCAGTTACGAGAATGGCACTCAAGCCGTTGAGGAGGTTAATCTCACCGTAGAACCGAACCAGATCATTGCCTTTATCGGGCGCACCGGAAGTGGGAAAACCACCCTGCTTTCGTTGCTTCAAAGAGAACATGACCCGACCAAGGGCCAGATTCTCATTGACGGAGTCGACCTGGCTCTGCTCGATTTCCAACGGTATCGCCAAGAAGTCATGAGTGTTGTTCAACAGCACTCAATACTCTTTGACGAAACCGTCGCTCGAAACATCTCCATAACAACGAAATTCGAAGCGGACCACAGCACCGTTGTTGAAGCGGCAAGACAGGCGTACGCTGAAGAGTTCGTGTTGAGGATGCCTCAGGGTTACGAGACAATGATTGGCGAGAACGGAATTAGACTTTCGGGTGGTCAACGGCAGCGCCTGGCAATTGCTCGGGCGCTTATCCGCAAACCCAAAATTCTGATTCTCGATGAGCCAACCAGCTCGCTTGATCCTGATTCTCAGAAACAGGTACAGGCCGCTATTGACCAGTTGATCGCACGAAGAGAGTGCACAATCTTTGTTATTGCGCACCGGTTCAGCACGATACTTAATGCTGATAAGGTCGTGGTGATGGAGAATGGTCGTATCGTCGAAGTCGGAACCCATGAGGAACTGACCAGGCTAAACGGAATGTACCAGCACTTCAGGAATCTTGAAATGGGCGGAGCTTTGGTATGAGCTACGCACTGCAACCGGGAGCTGTCGAACATGACAGCGCCCGGTTTTTTTGTCTTTTAACCCAATAGCAATTTAGCGCAAGCTTTGATATGCTATATTTATCAAATTAAAGGTCGAAATTAAAATATTAAAGGTAAAATTATGATGGATTTTAGTCCAAATATTTGGGCGGTAGTTGCCGCAGCTGTTTCCAATATGATCCTTGGCTTTTTGTGGTATGGCACTCTTTTTAGAAAGCCATGGAGTCAGGAGATGGGGATGGATAAGCTTACGCCACAGCAACAGGAACAGATGAAGAAGGGGATGGGCCTATCCTACTTGCTGGCTTTTATTGGAGCTCTGTTAACGGCATATGTCTTCGCTCATGTTTTGAATGCTTTTGAGTCCAATAGTATTAACATGGCTGTTCAAGGCGCGTTCTGGACCTGGCTTGGGTTCATTGTGCCGGTTAAGTATGGTGACAAGCTTTGGGGTGGTAAATCGCATAAACTGTTTGTTATTGAAGCTGGATATTTTTTGGTAAGCTTGATTCTTATGGGTATTATTTTGCAACAATGGATGTAGGTTAAATCTAAAAAACCGGCTTTGAGCCGGTTTTTTACTTGCGACAATATTTCCTAGGTATGCTAAAATTATAACATCAAAACTCAATTAAGAAATAAAAAAATATGAAGAAAAAGGTTTATCTATTGGCCTTTACTGCTTTGGGTGCCATGGTTGGGTTTCTGGTTCATGCCATTCTGGAAATCGTATATGTTGGTTTTTTGATTACTGATTATCAGAATTTTGGCCTAGGACTAACACTTGATGCATGGTTTGATATCCATAATTCAGTTGCCATAGTCCTAGTTATCCTAGGCGCTTATGGTGGATTTAGACAAGGCCAGCATTGGTGGAAAATATTATATATTGATAAAAAGTATAAGAGATGGTTTAAGAAACCTCTGAAGCAAAATTTTTAGCGCAACAGTATGATAATAGACATTGTTAATCAGCCGAGAGATTTTTTTAAAGTCCTTTTTGAAACTGATAAGACTCAGCTGGCTACAATGACCTTAAAACCAGGGCAAGATTCGGGTTCAGAAGAAATACATAAGGGTGATCAAATTCTCTACGTCATAGAAGGCCACGGTGAAGTAGAGATCGAAGGTGTACGTAAGCCTGTCAGTCGAGGACAAGTGGTACTTATTGAGGCAGGAAAGCAACACCATGTTTACAATGTTTCGGAAAAAGAATTTTTTTGTTTGAATATTTATGCACCACCGGAATACTAGGATATGAAACTTACTGAAATGAAATGCATTCCCTGTGAGGGGGGAGTGCATCCGTTTGATAAATCAAAAATTTCACAATATATTAAACAGCTCCCAAAAGGCTGGGAAACTGTTGCCAATAAAAAAATCAGAAAAGAATTTAAGTTCAAAAGTTTTCCCGAAACGATGGCGTTTGTAAACAGAGTTGCCTTAATTGCCCAGGAAGAAGGGCATCATCCGGACATGGAAGTGCATTATAGTCGGGCAGTAATAGAGTTCTGGACGCATTCGATTGGTGGTTTATCTGAGAATGATTTTATAATGGCCGCTAAAATAGATAGATAATTCAAGGCAAAGTATCATTGCCTGTGTTTTTTGATTTGTTATAATTGATTCTATGGCTAACGGAACCTACGAGAAATTTAAGGAAAAATTGGTTGAAATCAATCATTTGTCCCATAGTCTTGGATTGATGGAATGGGATTCGAATGTAAGCATGCCTACCAAGGGATCGAAACGTAGAGGAGAAGCTATAGGAACCTTAAGCGGATTGATTCACGAGAAGTTCTTATCCAAGGATTTAGAAGTGCTGCTTCTTAAGCTTAAAAAAGATTTGGATCAAAAAAAATTAGATTCAAAGCAATCCGTTGTGGTACGGGAAGTCTTTAGGGTTTATTCAAAAGAGAAAAAGTTGCCGTCGGATTTCGTAAAAGAGATGGCTGAAACCGTCTCTCACGCTTATCCAATATGGGATAAAGCCAAAAAAGAATCGAATTTCAAACTTTTTGCTCCACAACTAAAGAAAATTTTTGAATTGAAAAGAAAATATGCTCAATATGTTGGTTACAAAGGTACGCCTTATGATGTTCTCCTGGATGATTATGAGCCTGGGTTAACCTCCGAAGAGGCTTCTTTAATTTTTTCTGACCTTAAAGATTTTTTAATTCCTTTTATTAAAAAAATAGGAAAAAAGAAAGGTATTAATCGGCAAATAAAAGGAAAATTTGATTTGGCAAAACAAAGAGAATTTAACACATTCGTTGCCAAAAAAATTGGATATGATTTCGAAGCGGGAAGACTTGATGAAAGTTCGCATCCTTTTACGATCAATTTTCATCCACATGATGTTAGGATAACTACAAAGTATAAGGAAGATGATTTCTATTTTTCTTTAGGAAGCACGGTTCATGAGATCGGTCACGCACTTTATGAACAAGGGCTTAATCCAGAGCATTTTGGTACTCCTCTTGCTGAATCGATTTCACTAGGCGTGCATGAATCACAATCACGAACCTGGGAAAACTTGGTTGGAAAAAGCATGCCGTTTTGGAAATATTTTTATCCTTTTTTGCAAAAAACCTTTCCGGAGCCATTTAAAAAAATGAAGCTCGATGAATTTTACCCGTATATTAACCAGGTAGAACCTTCGTTAATTCGATATGAATCAGATGAAGTTACCTACAATTTACATATCATTATTAGGTTTGAAATTGAAAAAGAACTAGTGGAGGGATCAATTGATGTTGGAGATTTACCGAAAATTTGGAACAGTAAATATAAGGATTATTTAGGAATAACAATTCCAGATGATGCTCACGGTGTTCTCCAAGATGTGCATTGGGCTAACGGACTCGTTGGGTATTTTCCTACCTATACCCTCGGCAATTTATATTCCGCACAATTTTACCAACAGGCCAAGAAAGAAATAATGAATCTGGAAAAGTTTTTTGAAAAAGGGAAATTCCAGCCTTTCTTGGAATGGCTTAGAAAAAATATCCACCAACACGGGAAGCAGTATTCGGCAGCGCAGTTGTGCGAACGGATCACGGGTGAAGGATTGAATAGTAAATATTATATTGATTATTTGACTACAAAATTTAACAAACTTTACAGTTTGTAAAAAGTAACAAATATTAAAGACAGTTTAACTGCCACTGTGTTTTATTTGTCTGCTTGTTTATAAAGTGCTTATTTAGTAATTTAGTAAAATGTTTGAATCAAACCTTTCGCGAACAATATTAATCATTGTCTTGCTCGGAATACTGGCACTTGTTTTTCAGATAAACTTGATTCTTCAAAGATTTAGAACAGAGCCTAATGATCCATCGGCTGTGCCCAGTATAGATGACTTTACTTACGTTGAAAGGCCGTTTCTTTGATGTTAGACTAGGTTTATGAAAAAGAACCTGACTTATTTGCTTGTGGTTATCGTGGGAGGGGTCATAATCGGGGGTTTGCTGTTTTATTGGTACAATCTTCGAGGTGTAGGGCCTGTGATCAATGGTCCGCCTGGAAATATCGCCGATATTATCGATAACAACCAAGGCTCGGGAAAAACGGAGAACAATACTGAATTCCCGTTAAAAGTTCCTGAGAGTTTTTCGATTTCTGTTTTTGCGAGAAATGTTTCCGGCGCTCGTATGATGGAATTTGATGTTGACGGTAACCTTTGGGTAAGTAGGACGTCCCAGGGGCGAGTTACAGCATACAGGGTTGAAAACGGGCAAGTGGGTGGGGTTTTAGCGGAGATAACTGGTTTAAGAAATCCTCACGGGATTGCTTTTGATCCCCAAGATCCTTCAGTACTTTATATTGCAGAAGAACATCAAATAACCAAACGGAGATTGAGCGATAGTCCGCAGCAAAAGATTGCTAATCTTCCAACGCAAGGTGGAGGACATTTTACTCGTACAATCAGATTTGGGCCTGATAATCGACTTTACGTTTCTATTGGGTCATCCTGTAATGTCTGTGACGAATCGGATCCTAGACGAGCGGCGATTTACGTTATGAACAAGGACGGGAGTGATTTTAAACAGTACGCTAAAGGGTTAAGAAACGCTGTATTCTTTACATGGAGTGATGTTGACGGTCGGATGTGGGCAACGGAAATGGGTAGAGATCTTCTGGGGGATAATATTCCGCCCGAAGAAATAAATATCATTGAGGAAGGTAAAAATTACGGTTGGCCGATTTGTTACGGCAACAATATTCACGATACGAATTTTGATAAAAAGACTTACATCCGTAATCCCTGCATGGAGCCTTTTGAGACTCCACCAAAAGTAGAAATGCAGGCTCATTCAGCGCCACTCGGATTAGCATTTGTACCCGAGGAAGGCTGGCCTGAAGACATGTGGTACGACCTTATTGTAGCTTTTCATGGTTCTTGGAACCGTTCAGAACCTACTGGTTATAAGTTGGTAAGAATAAAACTCGACGAAAAGGGTAATTACCAAGGAACAGAAGATTTTATTACTGGTTGGCTCACTAAAGAAGGGGTATTAGGTAGACCTGTAGATGTAATGATTTTTGATGGCGGAACCATGTATGTCTCCGATGACAAAGCTGGGGTGATATATAAAATTACTTACAATCGAGAATAATAAAAAAACCCGAGTAACTCGGGTTTTTTTATTGATTAACTATAATCGTAACATCTTGCTGCGCGATGGTTGCGTTTGAGACTTTACTTCTTGCCACAAAAGTTATTTTGTAAGCTTTTGATGGTTGCCAATTCCAGCCGCTAACATCAATCCAACTTTCTTTATGAGGCCAATCTTGCATACTGTCGTTCATTAGATTCAGTTGACCGTTATCTACTTGCCAGTACATATCATATTCAGAAATCATGCGTTCGGGAACCACGGCTTTTAGGGGGAAGACGCCGGACACCGAAGCGTTATTTACAGGCCACCAAACATCAAT
>DASPKQ010000053.1:0-8289 GCA_035627995.1 Verrucomicrobiia bacterium
ATGCTGTTTGAGTTCTTCCAAGCCCTTGTCCGCGATCTCACGGCGCTTGGCTCCTTCAAAAGCAAACGGTTTCGTGACAACAGCAACGGTTAAAATTCCGGTTTTCTTGGCCAACTCAGCAACTACTGGCATCGCGCCCGTTCCAGTGCCACCGCCCTGACCCCCGGTTATAAAAATCATGTCTGCGTTGCGGATAACATCCAAAATTTCCTGCTTACTTTCTTCTGCAGCAGCACGTCCAATGTCTGGATTCATGCCAGCACCTAAGCCCCGGGTAATAGTTTTACCGATATGAATTTTATGATCGGCCTGAGAGTTATGCAAAGCTTGCGCATCGGTATTGATCGCCACGAATTCCACGCCCCGAATTCCAGTTTCCATCATCCGATGGATGGCATTATGACCTGAACCTCCGACACCAATAACTTTAATGCGGGCGAACGTTTCGATCTTTGGTTTTACCTCAAAGGACTTCAACTTCATAGATTAAAATAATTTTCTTATGGTAAGAATGATTTAAACCACTTTCTTAATTTGTTAACGGTATCGTTTTCCAAAACACTCTTGGCAAATTTGTTGACGGTGCGGTTTGTGGATCCGAGCAAAAACTCATGTCCCCAAAGCACCAAACCAACCGGTGTGGCAAAAGATGGGTCATTGACCCGATCTATCACCGTGGTCACGGATCCCGGAAGCCCGATTGAAACCGGAAGCCGGAGCTGCTTTTTGGCCAGTTCCAGAACTCCGGGCAACTTGGAACCGCCGCCGGTTATTACAGCACCTGCCGGCAGTTGACCGTCGCGGTTAATAAGTTTGAGTTCCTTATTTACCAGATCAAAAATTTCTTCCAAACGCGCTTCAACTATTTCTGCAATATGTTTGGTTGAGACTTTACCTTCTTCCTGTTTATCAATTTTGGACAAATCGATATCTGTATCCTTTTTAACTTCTTTGGCTTCAGCAAATGCGTGCTGAAGTTTCACTTTTTCTGCAGTATCAACGGAAGTCCGAAGGCCGATGGCTAAATCATTTGTAATGTGCATGGAACCAACCGGGAGAATAGTGCTTTTAAGCAAATCCCCTTCCTCAAATACTACCATACCGGTGGTGCCGCCTCCCAAATCAATAACCACAACACCCAATTCCTTCTGTTTTTTCGTCAGAACAGCCTGGGCGGAAGCTAAAGGAGCAAGCACTAAATCATCAATTTCCAAGCCTGCCTGGAGTATACATTTTGTGAGGTTTTTGATAAAGGGTACTGAGGCTTGAATGATATGACTATCCACCTCAAGCCTAATACCTGACATTCCAACAGGATCCTTGATGCCGGTTTGGCCATCTACTGTAAATGTTTTTGGAATGACATGAAGAATTTCTCGATTCGGCGGAATTGATATGGCTTGAGATGCATCCACAACTCGGATCACGTCATTTTCTGTAACTTCCCCGTCAGCTCTGGCTACGGCCACGACTCCATGACTTTCGTGAGAAGTTATTTGTGCCCCACCAACCGAAACAACGGCGTGGTCGATTGAAAGACCTGTCATGCGCTCGGCTTTTTCCAAAGCTTCAGAGATGGCTGAAACTGCCTCATCAATATCCACAATGACTCCCCTTCTGATTCCTTGCGACGGAGATTCGCCAACACCAATGATGCTTGGTGTTCCAAGTTCTGATTCCTGCTTGCCAACCACCACCCGGATTTGGGAGGAGCCGACATCGAGGCCTACGAATATTTGTTCCTTAGCCATTTTTGTTTCTTAATGGAAGCAGCTTTAGGCTGTTTCTTCTTTAACGATTTTGGAAACTATTCCACCATCCGCCTTGCCTTTCAATCTACCCATCACTTCCTTCATGACTTTGCCAAATTCCTTGCCGCCTAAAGCCACTACTTCCTTAACAACGGATCTGACTTCTGTCTCATCCATCTGTTTGGGCATGTACTTCTGAAGAATCTCCATCTGTTTTTGTTCGTGATCAACCAGGTCAGTTCGTCCGCCAGAAGTAAAACTTTCGATTGAATCTTTATGCTGCTTTACCTTCTTTGACACAACAGTAAGAACCTCATCCTCGGTGAGTGGTTTCTGTTTATCTATTTCAACGTTCTTTATTTCAGATTTAAGGTTTCTTAAACTAGAAAGAGCAATTTCATTCTTCTCTCTCAAAGCTTGCTTGAAATCTTGATCGATTTGTTCGAGGATCATTTATAAACGATTATCGTCTCTTGAATTTTGAGCCAAACACAGGAAGCTTGCCCAATTTCTTAAGCTCTTCCCGCTTTTCACGGTTCTCTGCGCGGCGTGCCGCATCTTCTCGGAGCATGTTGCGTGACTTCGTCGGGGCAAAAAATCTAATTTTTCGCGCACGAACTAAAACACCGCTCTGTTGAATCTTGCGGTTGAATCGTCTAAGCAAACTTTCAAATGATTCGCCGTCTTTTTTCTTTACTTCTACCAAATTGCTCACCTCTTTCCATACCCGTGTGTTTCGGATTATTAACGCGGGCTCAAGTTACGCCTTATGTTTAAACAAATCTCAATAAATACTGCATAGGCTACTCTTTGTATAACATAAATCGGCCATTTTAGCAAATAGCCTAGGTTATTTACCTAGGCGTTTTTTTACTTCTTCTATTATTCTTTCGATTGTGAATAGTTCCTGCATTCCGGACCGTACGTCGCGGAGAATTACTGTACCTTCCCGTGCTTCTTTTTGTCCGATGATAAGCGCGATGGCAACTTTGCTCGATTCCGCAAGTTTTAATTGCGTCTTGATTGATCCTGGACCGATGAATTCTGACGCCGCAATATTATTACTCCAAAGATCGGAGAACAGTCTGAGAGTTTTTTTGGCTGCCAGATCCCCCAACGGTACCAAGAAGACTTCAGTTTTGTTCTTTGGAGAAAATTTGAGATTGGCCATATTTAAAGCTGTCAAAACAGTTTCCATGGAAGTCACAAAACCCAACGCCGAAGTTGGCAATCCGCCTAAAGATTGTATTAAATCATCGGCGTGTCCTCCCCAACCTAATGTTGCTTCTCCTTGTTCGTTTCTATATCGAATTTCGAAAATTGTTTTGCGCGACCATGGCTTGCCGATAACTTTTTGATTGAGATTATAAGGCATACCGAGTTCATCCAAACCTTCCAGCACTCCAATGAAGTGCTTGCGACAATTGTCGCAAAGATAATCAACAATAACAGGGGCTTCGGCCGAAACCGTAGAGCAGGATAAATTGGTGCAGCCTAAAATCGCAACTGGGTTTGTTTCCACCAACTCAACACAATTTTCACAAAGATCGTATTTTTTTTCTTTAAAATAACTTTTCAGTACTTCCTGATAAGGAGGAAGACATTCCAGACATCCAATATTATTTACTTCCAGACTCAAAGTGTTTAGTCCAACTTCAGAAAAAAGCTTGGCGACCAAATTGATTATCTGGGCGTCGGCAATAGGTGCTGTCTCACCGAATATTTGAAAGCCCAGCTCATCGCTTTGCTTTATCGCGTTATTAGAAACGAACATGGTCGGTGAAGCGTAGTACCACTTGCTGACTTTTTCTCGCTCAAAATAACGGTGTTCGATGTAAGCTCTGGCCAAACTGAAAAGATTAGTTGGCTTGATCGCCAAATCACTATTATTTTTCTGATCGTTAACCATGAGTAATTGATCGTTCGTTGAATACTGCCAAAACTTGAAGAGCTTGGCGTCCTCCACAAATGGAGTGTCGATTCTGAGGTATCCAAAGGTCTGCGCCAAATTAACGAATCTTTCCATAAAAAAATTAAAAGCCGCTTGTTGTTCCGGCAGAACGTCAAACGTCCCCGGAAGTCTTAAAGGGGCTTTTTCAACCGTTGGCGTAATTTTTTTTGGTCTTCCCATATATGCTAAGTAAAGGCAAAGTCAAAACTTTAATTAAAATTCAAAAGGTAATCTTTCAAATTTAACCTAAATTTTGACTTTGGTTTTTAAGTTTAGTTGAAACTGTAAACCGGAGCCTCAAACTTGTCGAATTTTGCGAGCGGGAGGGCTCTTACAAACACTTTACCAATTATTTCATCGCGATTTAAGGGTCCCCAATCTCTGGAGTCCGAAGAAGCCAGCCGATTATCCCCCATCGTGAAATATTCGTCATCATCAAGCTGTATAGTTTTTTTGCCGCCGATCAAAGTAGCGTTATGCGGGAATGTTAAACCCTGATTTGGCAGATATGGTTCTACTAATACCACACCTTTCGGGTTTTCCTTATTAAATAGCGTAACGCGTCCGTTGTCAATCTGAATTTTTTCGCCTGGCAGCCCTACTACTCTTTTAATAAAATATTGTTTGTGGTCATCAGGAAAACGAAGTACGATGACTTCGCCTCTTTTTGGCTCTCGGAAGCGGTATGAAATCTCATCGATAATCAAATATTGCCCGTCTGAGAAGTTTGGTTCCATCGATGAACCGGAAACTACGAACGGTTGAAAAATATAATAGCGGATCGGTAGAATAATTAATAACGCTACCACTATGACTTTTAAGAAATCAAAAATAAACAGGAGCGAGGATTTTGCCTCCTGAGCTATTGTTCTTCTATTAGATTCGTTTTGTTCGTCCATGGTTACTTTTTTGAAATTGATTCGTTATATTATGTATCTTTCTGGTGGTCACTGCTGGATTTGAACCAGCGACCTCGCCGATGTGAACGGCGCGCTCTAACCAACTGAGCTAAGTGACCCAAAAAGTTGAGCTCTTCTAGCTTAACAGATAATCCGCAGCGGAACAACCCCGTTGATTAGAACAAAAAATGGCTAGCATTTGCAAATCTAATGTACAGAATGGTCTTGCTTGACAATTTAAGCTATAATTAATTGTAATCTTTCTGTTTTTATCATCAATGAGAAACCTAGACGCAATTTACTACCCTACACCTCCGCGATCATCCGTATTGCCACCTCAACCTCCGAGAAAAAAGAGGAGCAAATTCAAATGGTTGCTTGTTTTTTTGATTTTGCTTGGCGTATTAGGTTGGGGCAGCTCAACTCTTTTATCAAAAACGAACAAAATTTTCACTGGAAAACAGAATATTTTTGTTCGTGTTGGCAAACTTATAGTTGGCGAGGATAAACCACTTAAAGGCGAAGAAACAGGAATTGTAAATATCCTTTTGCTTGGAAAAGGTGGTCCTGGTCATGAAGGTCCGAACCTCACCGACACCATGATTGTGGCCAGCATAAACACCAATAATAACGATGTTGTTCTTACCTCCATCCCTCGAGACTTCTTGGTTCAGCTCCCAGGACGAGGTTTCAACAAGATTAACGCAGCCTATGCTTACGCCGAACTGAACGAGGAAGGTTCCGGTGGAGATGCGGCAATTGAAATGGCTCAAAAAGTCACCGGATTAACCATTCCTTATTATGCTATTGTGGATTTTAAAGGGTTTGTTAAAGCCGTTGACCACGTTGGTGGCATCGACATTACAATAGATAGAACATTCACTGATAGCGAATATCCCAATTACAACCTTGGCTACCTTCCTCCCGTAACATTCACCAAAGGTGATGAGCATATGGATGGGGAACGGGCTTTAATCTTTGCTCGATCAAGAAAAGGGACCAACGGTGAAGGTTCAGACTTTGCCCGCTCCGAGCGACAGAAAAAAGTTATGGTCGCTATGAAAGATAAGCTTATGGCGTTAAATCTTTCCGATCTCGGTACCATAAATAACCTCTTAAATTCCTTTACGGAAAATTTCCGCACAAATTTTGAACCTCATGAACTAAAGCGACTGGCTGACTTGGGAAAGAAGATTTCCGGCGACAATGTTTATTCGATATCTCTTGAACCCGATGACATTAATATTTGTAACGGATTGATCGATATGAATACTGGTCGACCAGCACCACCGCTTCCTCCTCCCCCACCGCCACCCACCGGAGAAGACGATGAAGGCCAAAACGATACATCTGCTCGCGCTCAAGAGCCAACTGTTAATAGAATTTATGTAGTTACGCCCTGTGAAGATAAAACTTTAGCCGACATACATAATCATCTTCAGGCTGCAATGCTCGTGGCTAGCTTGCAACAGGATGAAGCGACAATTGAAATTCAAAACAGCACCGGTAAGTCATATGTCCTTGAGCCATGGAGACAACTCAGTGCTTTGGGCGTTAATATTAAATTTACATCTTTCAGAGGAAAATCCGCTTACGATCGAACGATTCTCTACGACAATTCCAAAGGCGAGAAAAGCAAAACTTTGAACTATCTAAAAAATACGTACACGTTTGACCAATCTGACGTGCCTTTCTACGACGCTGCCGCAGGATCGGATTTTGTGATAATCTTAGGTAGAGATGCACTCTAGATAACCTATGAAAATTCCTTTGGTTGCCTTAGTCGGTTTGCCGAATGCCGGCAAATCGACTTTATTTAATAAGATCCTCGAGATCCGAAAAGCCCTCACCCATCCCGTCGCCGGAACAACAAGAGACCGACATTACGGTCTGACAACATGGAACGGGCTAGGTTTTTATTTAATTGATACGGCGGGTATTTCCAACAAAACCAATTCACCATTGGAAAAAAATATTCAAAAACAAACTGCAATCGCTCAAGATGAAGCAGATTTGATTCTTTTGATTGTCGACGGAAAAACCAATATCAGCAATGAAGATTTGGTTGTAGCCAACAAGCTTCAGAAAACAAAAAAACCGGTACTCTTGGCCGTAAATAAGATAGATTCCCGCTCAACCAAAACAGAAACTGCCGCAAGTCAGTTCCGGACATTGGGACTGGGAGCACCGATTCTAATTTCCGCAACAAGCGGAGCTGGCGTGGGAGATCTTTTGGACGCAATCGTTGACGAACTCAAAAAAATCTACACGGAACCCGCGCCTGAAGAAAGTGACCGACTAAAATTAGCTTTTATTGGCAAACCAAATGTCGGTAAATCATCTTTGATTAACGCTCTGCTCAAACAGGACCGGTTGCTCGTGGATTCTAAAGCTGGCACCACCAGATCAACGGTGGATATTCCCTTTGAGTACGGAGATAAAAAATATTTATTACTCGATACGGCTGGTGTAAAGAAAAAATGGAAACAGGATGTGGACATTGAAGCTGCGGCTGCAATGCAGTCGCTTCGGACAATTCCCCAGGTGGATGTGGCATTATTTGTGATTGACGCAAGCACTGATATGACATTCCAGGATCAAGCAATAGCCCAAGAAATCTTGGAACAGAACAAAACAATCGTTTTAGTCATCAATAAAGTTGATTTGCTTTCGGAAGAGGAAAAAAATTCCCTTTTGGATCGTCTTCCTGACTACTTACCGCAGCTCTGGTGGGCCCCGGTTGTATTCACTTCGAGCAAAGTGGGTCACGGGCTGGTAAAAATGCTAGAATTAGCTCAGAGTGCTTTTGCCGCTGGCAATCGACAGATAGACAACGATCTTTTAGATCAATTTTTGGATGACGTACTCAGAAAACACACACCCGAAAAGATGCAGGACGAAAGGGATCCTAAAATTTACAACCTTAAACAGATTGCAACTAATCCTCCTGTCTTTAAACTCACCGTCAATCTTCCATCAGCCATAGCACCCGGTTGGAAAAAGTTTTTTGAAAAACAATTCCGACTCAAGTTCGGGTTCGAAGGAACTCCCGTGGTATTTAAATATATTAGAAAGAATTAAATGAAACTAATTATTGGCTTAGGCAATCCGGGACAAAAATACGAAAAGACCAGGCATAACCTGGGCTTTCGGGTTTTGGATTTATTGGCAGGCGGAGTGGAATGGGAAAACAAGTACGATTCACAAATTCTTAAAACTGAAAATGTAATTCTAGCCAAACCACAAACTTTTATGAACCTTTCTGGTAAAGCTGTGAAAGAAATTTTAAAATATTACCCTGATGCCGAATTGATTGTGATCCACGATGAATTAGATTTCCCACTAGGAACTTTAAAGGTTATAAAAAACGCGTCTTCAGCAGGACATAACGGAGTGCAATCACTAATTGATGAGCTCGGAACTAAAGATTTTATTCGAGTAAGGCTAGGTGTGAATAACCCTGAAACTCGTGGTCAGATGGAAGGTGATGCGTATGTTTTACAAAAATTTTCGGAGAAAGAGGAAGAAATTCTTAAAGAAATTTTAGAAAAATCTAAAGCTGTTGTTGAGTCGTTACAAACTGAAGGCTTAGAAATCACGCAATCAAAATTTAACGGTTAAATAACCAAAGAAAAAAGGCTCGTCGTAGGTGGGTGGCGGCGAGCCTTTGAGTCTCCTGGAGGAGACT
>DASPKQ010000054.1:0-11142 GCA_035627995.1 Verrucomicrobiia bacterium
TATCAGGCTTTACTGTTTTTAAGGCCTCGACTACAGACATATCATCCGTATCAGGTTTATGCTTAGTAATTACCACCTCGTCAACGTAGCGGATGGATTCAATAACTTCTTTTCTTTCTTTCTCAGGCATAAACACGTAGCCTTTTTTCTTTCTTAGCCAATTGTCATTATTAAGAATCACTACGAGCTTGTCCCCCAAACTCTTGGCTTCTTTGAACATTCTGACGTGACCAAAGTGAATCGGATCAAATCCACCACTGACGGCCACTATTGTTTGCCTATTGTTTTTCATAATTAATTCCGCAACGACCACTTAATTCTTGAAGATCGGCCTCGGTAGCTGTTAAATTAGCTAAGTCCTGTTTTTCCATAAGATAGTACATTATTGCTTTTGGATCTTCAACATGCTCCAGCCTTAAAGCGTGCCCGAACTCATGGGCGATTACAAGTCTTAAGTCCGCCTCCTCGTTGAACTGGTAAATATTGATCGCTTCACCGGTATAAGTTCCTTGATCAAACCGCTTTGAAGTTCCAAATTTACCATTATAATCATCAACATCCAAATTTAATTTCTGAGCAATTTCGTTAATCCTGTCTGCGAGCGCGTTGATGTCCTGTGCTTCGGCGTTCAAGGCGAGCCGCTCTTGTTCAAGTCTCCGGCTTTCAGTATTAAGCTGCTGCTTTTCGGCATTCAGCCGTTTATAATCTTCAGATGGTGCCCCGCCTTTTTTATTCCACTCACTAACTTCGGCATTATAGTCTTTGAGTCTGCTTTGATAATCGGCGTAGGCAGCGTCATAAGCGCTAATACCAGCTTTGTGCTGAAAAGTTAGGTTGTTGTACTGGCCGACCAGCTTATCGTATGATTCTTCTGTTAAATCTATTTTTTGACGAAGCTCTCGTTCATCCAAAGTTTTTTGCTGTCGTTCATCAAAAACCAAATTAAACCTGAATTTTGCGTTCGGATCATAACGGAATAGATCACGATTTACTCTACTTTCCCAAACGGCCTCGGTTTCTTGGATTAAATTGGCAAATTGATCCTTGGTAATTCCAAATCGAGGGTCGTAACTACCAACCGTATAAACCAACTGCCGACTGCAGGGGTTGGAGTAGCTCTGAACGTAAAGTACTCCAGCAGCCAAAAGATAAACAATTACAATTAAAGTAAAAAGCTTTTTCATTTTATGCAATTTTTTTCCCGGTTCTCCACTGTTTATAACCCTCAATTATAGGTGGCAGAAGCGAAATAAAAATTATACCTAAGATTACTTTCTCAAAATTCTCTCTTACAATAGGAACATTACCTAAAACATATCCTAGAGTTGTCATCAATAAAACCCAACCAATACCGCCAAAGACGTTATAAGCTATAAAGTGCTTGTAATTCATATTAGCGACACCAGCAATAAAAGGCGCAAAAGTCCGGATTATTGGAATAAAACGCGCATAGATAATTGTCTTACCTCCATGTTTCTCATAAAATGTCCTAGTTCTATCTAAATGATCTTTTTTGAATAATAAAGAATCAGGTCGGTTAAAAATCTTCTCGCCTGTCATTCTCCCCAAAGCATATCCAACGCTGTCACCGATTATTGCTGCGACGATTAGTACGATATTAATAAGCCAAATATTCAACTCGCCTGCACCAGCCACAACACCTACAGTAAATAGTAGTGAATCGCCAGGCAGAAAAAACCCAATTAAAAGTCCGGTTTCTGCAAATACTATGAAAAAAAGGAAAATATATGCCAAAAAACCGGAAAAAAAGGTTGTAAGCAGTTCAATCAACTGCTCAGGATCTGATAGAGCGTGTAGAAACGAAAAAAAGCTATCCATAGCTTAGGTATTATATCTATTTAATTGAGGTTTATCAAAAGCCCTATTTGTGCCTAATATGGCTTAAGACATAATCCATTGTTGCCCCGATTTTCTTTCGAGGATTGAATATATTTTGAGGATCGAAAATATTCTTGACTTGTGCAAATATATCAACCATTTGTTTACCAAACATTTTTTCCAAATAAGGCGTTCGAATCAATCCATCGTTATGTTCCGCTGTAATGGAACCTTTATATTCTAAGACCAAATTATAAACCTCGTTGGAAAGTTTAGGGATTATTTGCCTTTGATCCTCTTTGGCCAGATCCATTAATGGAATAATATGAAAATTCGCATCTCCCGCGTGACCGGCGATGGTGTAGATTAAATGAGGATATTGAGAAAAGATCTTGTTCAATTTGGGCAAAAATTCCGGTAAATCTTTGGGATGTACCACAATATCATCAATAAAAGGAGCGGTATGGAGCCCGCTGGAATGCTGACGCAGGAGGTTAAAGCTTTCCCTCCTTATAGTCCAGTACTTTTGGGTTTCTTCTGGAGTCCTGGTGATATGGGTTTTAATCCCGAACTTCCCTTGAACTTCCTTTTCCGCTTTTTTGAGATTATCAAAAACCTCATTTTCTGAATCTCCTGTAAATTCCGCGATTAAAATGAGCTTCGGCAGTCCCCCAGTTAATACCATCCAAAGTTCAGGTAAAAATTGCAAACCCAAATGAATGATATTCCCTTTCATTCTTTTAACCATGTCTGGCAAAAATCTCACTGCCAAACTCAGTGTATGATCATCAAATGATTCAAATGTCTCAGGCTTGTATGGTTTGATGACGTTAACGATCTCGGCCAGCGGTTTTAAATCTTTCAGGAACATAACAAGTAGTTCAGAGTGTTTTTTTACAGGAATCAGGTTTAGCTTGGCTCTGGTAATTATTCCTAATGTTCCTTGGGAGCCTACAATAAGCTTGCTTAAGTCAAAAGTTTTGTGATCCCATACCTCCCACAAATAATATCCCGCAGAGTTTTTGGAAACCGAAGGTTTTGCCGATTTAATCAAGTCATAGTTATCCTCAATAAGCTTATAAACATCGCGATAAATCTTACCTTCAAAATTCTGCTGTGCCATTTTTTTATCGAGTTGTTCTTTTGATATCGGGCCAAAGGAGTATTCATTGCCATCGGAAAGCACTGCACTAAGTTCTTTGACATGATCTAAAGTTTTTCCATAAGAAAGGGATTTTTCACCCCCAGAATTATTAGCGATCATTCCTCCCAACGCGCAAAGAGCTTTTGAGGCAGGATAAGAAGGAAAAACCAAATCCTGAGCAAGCGTAACCTTTTCGAAATCACGATAGAACACACCCGGCTCTACAACTACCTGGTGATCATGAATTTCACCGATCTTTTTGAAGTATTTAGTAAAATCGAGAATTAAAGAATCATTTAATACCCCTCCGGACATATCAGTCCCAGCCGCACGGGCTGTAAGAGATAAACTTGGGTCTTTCGATTTTTTTTCAGATACGAATTTAACTAGCTGTTTTACATCATCCGCGTCTTTTGGAAACACAACGAGTTGTGGCTCTACTTCAAAAATGCTGGCGTCATGACTGTACCTCACTAAATCCGCTTTAGTATCAGTTACATCCCCTTTGATTATTTTTTTTAGTTCTTCAACCTTCATTGTTTATTGAATTTATACTCCCCAACGATTGCTGTAACAGAAAATATGAGGATGATGGCGATAATATAAGGATAAATACTTTCCGGCCAATCGATTTTATGCTGCCAATGCCGATGAAGAAACCCGATCGTAATCGCGCCCCACCAGCCTAACTGAGAAATCGCAGTAGTTAAACCGATGCGGAACTTCAGAATAGGCGTGACGACTCCAGTACGAACTGCCACTGCGATTGAACCCTTAATCAGGTGCAAAAACAAACCATTAACTCCAAGCATTAAAACAAAAAAGATTTTGATCCAAGTTAGATTATCGATATAACCCTTGGATGTGATCAGTACTAATCCTGAAAAAACTAAACCGGTCCAACCAGTCCATACCAAAGCTTGAGTGATGTCCGCGACTTTCACTAAAAATTTAAGCTCGGCTTTTTTCAAAAGCCATAGCAAACCCATGGTATCAATGACTATGACCGCACCGAATCCTATGATCAAAGAAATCAGGTGCACAAAAAGAAAAGTATAAAAGAGTGGTGTGTCCATTTTTTATTATTGTTTGTTTCTTAATTGATTTTGCCCTCTTTTATAATTTTATCGTGTATTTAAACAAAAAGAAAGGCGTCTATCCCCGAAGGGGTAGACGCCGCTGGGTGGTAGCAGGGACAAGTTCGGACTTCTGTATGGCGTCGAATTCCTGGATTGGCATCTTGGCCAGTGCGATTCGGCTGCCATTCGCGAGTCTGAAACGAACGTTGTTGATTGCCTGCTCGGCTGAGACCGCTTGGGTCTCACCGTCTTTGACGTTCTCGCCGTCTTGGACAGGTCGACCGTTGCGTAGGACAATCCATGTCTCAGTCTTTTGCTTTGCCAATCAACCCTCCTGTTGGTTGAAGCTTAGGCGGTAAAACTGAATTCTGTAATTGCTTCAGGATAGCACAAAAACACCCCTTTGTCAAGAGGTGTTCCAAAGTACTCTTTTATGGCTTATTCGCTCAATTCTGCCATTTTTTGCTGATGATCACACGCTTTTTGCCTAGCGGATTGATAATCAAGAATCAGTGAATCGAATAAGATCTTTCCTAGAGCATTTTCTTCAAAATATAAGACGTAGCCCGGAGTGTTAAATTTGATTATTTCTGATTCGGGCGCAGGGCAAACTCCAACTAGAGATACTTCTTTTCTGTAGAAATCCGCCAAGTAAGACTGTGTGAGGTTCGGCTTAAAATAATAATTATTTTTTTTAATTTTTATTTTTTCAGTAAAACTTCGATCGTCATATGTGCCTGAAAGTACTTCGCGAATTGATTGAATTCCGACTAAATATTCCTGCCTCAATGCATTTTTTATGCCATTATGGACATCTGAATATTGTCTCAATTCATCGGCGTTATCTTCATTTTCTTTATAGTTTGTTTTTATCCACTTATACGCATTTAAACCGTAACCTGATACTGCATTTCCAACTAAAAAAGTTAACAAATCCGAATTTGAGTTCTGAAGTACATATCCCAATTTAATAGTTTTCTTAGCTTCCTCATAAGCTCCTTGAATATTATCATGTTTGGCTAAATAAATTGCCCGAATAGCACTCAATCTAGCGATAGAACGAATACCATTTATACTGTCATTAGCTCCAACTCTCTGATAACTATTCAATTTTGTAGCATCATCATAGAACTCGTAATTTTCTCGATATTCATTCCAAAGTTTTTCGACCATGCCGTCATCCCAATCCGTTATATATTTCTGCAGATCCGGATTTATAGGAGTTAATCCATTAATAACTATTCTACTTAGAGGATAGAAAGCATTTTCCGCTACTGGAATTATCAATTTATCGTTCGGTTTGAGATCCTCGTCAGCAACTCCAGTTATATCCTCCCCTTTTACCATAACTAAAAGGTTGGGTATTAAAGAATACAAAGCCGCCAGTAACACAATAAATCCTAATACAAGCACCAATAGTCGCTTTTGATGCGGTTTATCGTGCTCCACTGGCACAGGATCATTTACTATTTCCATAGCTTTTATTTCTTTTGAAGAAGCAAACAAGCGGAGTTGATGCAATATCGCTTTC
Source organism: Verrucomicrobiia bacterium (assembly GCA_035627995.1). Classification (GTDB taxonomy): domain Bacteria; phylum Patescibacteriota; class Doudnabacteria; order UBA920; family O2-02-FULL-48-8; genus DASPKQ01. Next base: position 5,594 of record DASPKQ010000054.1, read on the forward strand.
CGCCTTTATCCTGCGGACCGTCATCGAAGACATGTCCCAAGTGAGAACCGCAATTTTTACAGGTAACTTCGGTACGAACCATTCCCATCGAATTATCCTTGTGCAGTTCAATGTTTTTTAAATTGACTGGATCAGTAAACGAAGGCCAGCCTGTTCCGGAATCAAATTTGGTGTCAGATGAGAATAGTTGATTACCGCAGGCAGCGCAAACATACATACCCTGTTCGTGCGAATCATGGTATTTGCCCGTGAATGGAGCCTCGGTCCCCTTTTCGCGCAATATATGATACTGCTCAGGTGTCAGTTTCTTTTTTAACTCCTCATCGGTCATATTATCTATTTTTTACCTTGAATAATTTTGATGGTTTCGTCAATACTATCCGCAAACTTAATTAAACTTAAATCTCGTCTTTCATTGATATAAAAATCATTTTTGGTCGGAACTGTTTTAAGCCACTTAAATAATCCATGCCAGTATTTCCTATCAACGCAAACCACAGGCACCTCATCCATTAAATTAATCTGCATAAGCACGACGTATTCAAAAAATTCGTTTAATGTCCCAAACGCTCCTGGATAAAAAACAAGTGCATTGCTTTTGATTGCAAGGATAAACCTACGAACAAATAAGAATTGGTGAGAAATCTGGCTCGTAAAAATTTTGTTAGCTACACGTTCGTTCTTAAGGGACCCGGCTTTAATACCTACAGATTTTGCTCCGACTTCTGAGGCACCAATGTTAGCGGCCTGCATAATACCTGGGCCACCACCAGTAGCCACTGCATACCCCCTTCGCCCGAGTTCTTCACCTAATTTTCGGGCATGTTCATAATACTTACTACCCGGTTTAGCTCTATGAGAACCTAAGATTGTTACGATTGGCTCATCTATTTTGTTTAAAAGGGCTAATCCTGCGCTAATTTCGGCTTCAACCTGCTGCGCGGTTTTTTTTGCGTGAGCAAAATATCTCTTATTGAACTTAAAATTGTTGGTTTTCATTCTTACTTACGATAATTCTATATGTTAATTATCGCAAAATTTTTAGCAGTTGCAAAGAAATACGTCAATATTCGCTTAAAACTACTTGGGGCTTAAACAATCTTATCTTTCCTTGATTTTTTGGATTGAGCAAAAATGATTTTAGTATTTTGTATATATCAAAATCAAATTTAATTTCATCCGCTTTGAGAGTTGTAAAAAAATCTTCTTCTTCCATTTTTTTCAAAAAGCACCATCGATCGATTAGATAGTTTTCCTGCTTTTGACTCGAACTTTCCGCGATTATTATGGGCTGTTCAAACGGCCATTTTTTAAACTTCAACTTGGAAAAAGCAATTTCAAAACGCAGATTGTATATATTGGTCGATTCCAACTTAATACATGCACCATCGCATTTTTTAAGGTAATAACCAAAACATCGCGCAGTTCCTTTTTCCAGTCCCATCAGTTTTTTGCACAATCGATGTTCATCAGCAATTTTCTTGAGAGCTGTTTGGGCCTGCCTTTTACTTTTGAATACCCCTAAAATATTATCGAGATTATGGGCCGTTATGGGGAACTCATCCGTATTTAATAGCTTCACAGTAGCAAACCCATTGACGTCCTTATGGGCATGGGCAACCGTAAGAGATTTAGACAATCTTAGCTGGCGGTTATAAACCGGCATCAATTTTTTTATCAAATTAGATTCCAATATTAGCGCACCCAATTCCCCAGCTGTCTCTATTACTTCAATATTTTTGATTTGCTGAGTTATTTTCATCTCCTTTACGGAATGTATGTCATCGGTAAAATGAGAAGTAATTCGGTTTTTTAAATTAATGCTTTTACCCACATAAATAGGAACATTATTATCTCCATAAAAAATGTAGACGCCTGGAGTATTTGGTAAATTGGCGATTTGTTCCTTTGGAATTGCAGCGGGCCAGGAAGTCCGCTTGGAAACGTTTCCTAAGGCGCTAATGATTCTTTTCTGAGGAAATTTACTACTAACTTTCTGAAAAAAATCCCAAAGCACTTTGGCATCATCAAAAGCCCTGTGCCTATTTTCACATGTAATTTTGTGCCTTCTAATAATACTGTCGAGATTATGCCTGCGATATCTAGGGTAAAGCGAACGAGATAATTTAGCAGTGCAAAAATGATCGGCGTCAAAATCTATACCAGCTCTGGCAAATTCAGCCTTAAGGAATCCATAATCAAAACGGACATTGTGTGCGACAAAGGTACAACCAGAAAGTAATTCGCGTAAATCATCAGCTATTTGATGAAAACTGGGTGCTGACTCAACATCTTTTTGCACTATTCCTGTGATGTTGGTGATAAACGGACTTATCTGGCAGTCAGGATCAACAAGCGTTGAATAAGTCTTAACCAATTGACCTTTCTCCACACGAAGAACGCCAATTTCAATTACACGGTCTACATTGGGCGAGGCTCCGGTAGTTTCAATATCTACGAATGCCAGTTTTTCGAATTGCATTTTGTTTCAAAAAAAGAAAAGCGGCCTCAAAGCCGCTTAATTGAAAATTTATTAACTTAATTATACACCAAGAGTCCATCAGATGTCAAATTTTTACATTTTTTTCAGAATTTTTACGAGATCTATACCTTTTTCTAGCACCGGTTTCCAAAGATCACCCTTCTTTTCCAAACGTTTCAATATATTTTTAATTGTAAAATCACTAGGCTGCAAACCTTTTTTGACCTCTTTCCATTCCAAAGGTGTGGAAACAGTAGCACCGGGTTTTGGCCGAACACTATATGCCGCGGCTAATGTTTGTCCTTTTCTATTCTGTAAAAAGTCTAAGTAAACTTTTTTCTGTCTTTTTTTGGGGCTTCGCTCAAGACTTGTAAATTCAGGAATCTGTTTATGAACTATGGTCACTACTAATTCCGTGAATTGCTTTGCCTGTTCATAAGTGTATTTGGCCCCAAGCGGAACATAAATATGAAGCCCTGTTGCTCCTGAAGTTTTGCAAAAATTTGGAACCTTAAGCTTATCCAGAAATTTGTGAACAGTTTGAGCGGTTTCAATAACTTTATCAAAGGAGATTTTTTCCGGATCAAGATCAACAACTAAGTAATCAGGTTTTTCGAGACTGCCGATTCTGGAACTCCAAGGATTAATTTCTATGCAACCCAAATTAGCCATATACGCCAACGTAGCCTCGTCATTGCAAATAAGATAGTTGATATATTTGTCATTAGATTCTGAGTAAACTTTGTGAGTCTTGGCCCAATCCGGAGGAAGATCATTAACGTCTTTCTGAAAAAAACTAGAACCGTTGATACCGTTAGGATAACGATTTAATGATTCTGGTCGATCCTTAAGGTAAGGCAGAATATATCTCGAAACTTTTCGATAATAATCTATCAAATCACCTTTGGTGTACTTTTCCTGGGGCCAATAAATTTTGTTGAGATGGGTAAGTTTAAGGTTGTTGCCATCAATTACCATTTCTATTCCGTCAGTTTGTTTAGGCATAGAATTTTTTTCGTAAGTTTTTTGGACTTGGCTAGGTTGTTCTTTGCTTACCGTAGCAGCTGGCTTATCAGGCCTAAGCCCTAAAAATATCGGTTGTCTCATATGACCATCGCCTGTCCATTCACTAAAACTAACCTCGGCTACAAGTTTTGGTTTTACCCATGTAACTGGTGCGTTGGTTCTAAATGAAGTTGAAAATGGTGATGTTTTTTGAATTAATGGTTTGAGTTTATCGTAAACCATTGTCAAACTTTCTTCGTTAAACCCTCCACCAGTATGTCCGATGTATTTAAGCTTGTCTTCTTCGTAAACCCCAAGTACTAAAGCGCCAAATTTGGAGCGACTGCCTCGTCCTTGGGTAAAACCACCTATTACCGCCTCCTGACGCATATGCGTCTTAATTTTGAGCCATTCAGGGCTCCGGCGGCCCGATTTGTAGCTACTTTGGCAATGCTTGGCTATAACCCCTTCTAATGACTGGTTCTGAGCAACCTTAAAAAATGCAACTCCTTTTTCTACTACGTGATCACTAAATCTGACATTCTTAGTTTTGGGGAGTATCTGTTTTAGGATGTTCTTACGGTCAAGGAGAGGTAGGCCAGTTAGATTACGACCATTGAGATAAATAATGTCGAAAACATAATATACCAAATTACCTTTGCCTGTATTTTGATAATTTTGCAGCAATTGAAAATGCGATTTGCCTTTTTCATCTACCACAACAACTTCTCCATCTAAAACCGCTTCAAATTTAAATCCGTTTAATGTTTTAACGATTGGGGCAAACAATTGGTTAAAAGAAAGAAGATTTCTCGAGTATATTTCTGTTTTACCTTTTCTTATCTCAGCAATCGTTCGAAATCCGTCCCATTTAATTTCAAATAGCCAATCTTTGTGGTTAAAAGGATCGTCTACCAAAGTCGCCAGCATTGGCTTAACTTGGTGAGGCATCTTACCCTTGGGCAGTTTGGATAAGTCTAATTTCATTTTCGATTGGATCGCCATACTTTTGTGGCCGACTTTGCCATCTGCTCTACGGTTTTTCCGGATAGCACTGATTTGTTCTGTTTTGTCACGTCGATTTTCTTAACATAACTGTCTTTTTCTTTAATCATCAGCCAAGCATTTCCTTTGGCATCATTTTTAAGTTTTATTAAGGCAAATCCGCCTTTTAATTTTTGACCATTCAGGACGACTTTAAGTTCCCCCTTCTTCAAACCGGCGGCAATTAATTTTTCGCTTTCCCTTCTATTTGTGGTACCGAGTGCTAAATAATTTCCAAAGTCCCAAACAATAACAGATCCGGCCCCATAATTCCCTTCTGGAATTATGCCTTCAAATTTCATATAGCTAATAGGATGATCCTCGACCATCATAGCCAAACGTTTATCCTCTTTATTTAAAGATGGGCCCTTGGGCACAGCCCAGCTTAACAGCACACCCTTGTGCTCCAAACGAAAATCGTAATGAAGTCTAGTGGCAGCGTGTTTTTGCACCACGAATTTCGGCGGGCCTGAAGACGCTCCGACTTTGCCTTCGGGTTCAGGAGTTTGATTAAATTTTCTTTTTTGTTTATATGTCTTAAGGCTCATTTCGGAACTTAGGCTTTCACCCGTTCTTTTTCCAGACTAGCTTTGAGTAACTTCATGATATCAGCCACTTCGGTAGGTTCTGGCTCTTCTTCCTTCTTAATCTTTATTGTCTTCCCCTTGGCTTTGGCTTCAATGACCTTCCGAAGCTCTTTTTGATAAGTATCCTTGTAAGCTTGCGGTTTAAAATGATCAGTTAAGTGATCAATGAGAGCTAACGCAATTTCGACTTCTTTACCTTTTGTGGCGCTTTTTGCTTCTGGCAAATTCAAACCGTCCGGTGGACGAATCTCTTCGTTAAATCGAAGCTGATTTAAGACGATGGCTTTTCCAAACGGCTTGATTACGGCTAAATGCTCTTTATTTCTTAAAACGAAATTCGCGATTCCAACTTTTTTAGATTTATTCAAAGCTTCGCGCAAAATCAAATATGCTTTTTCTGCACCTTTCTCCGGTTCCAAATAATATGGCTT
>DASPKQ010000055.1:0-18025 GCA_035627995.1 Verrucomicrobiia bacterium
TCTTCCACCGAGGGATGGAGCACTTATCAACGATAATGGAACGGTTTATATTATTAGCGACGAACATCGCTATGGATTTACTTCTAAAGAAGTGTTTTTGGGCTTAGGATATTCTTTTGCTCATGTGATTCCGGGAGACACTTCGTTTCTGACGACACTGGAACCAATTAATAGCGCACAAATTCCTCATCCGCCAGGAACAGTGATTGATGATAATGGAACGATCTGCGTAATCGAAAGCCGATTCAAATTACTACCAGTGTATTCAAGCGGCGGCCGACTATGCTTTACCAATTTTGAAGAATTCAAAACGTGGGGCTTCCAGCCAAAAGACATTATCCCTGCCAATGAGTTGGATAAATCGCTCCCAATCACGAGGTTTATAAGGGGGCGAACCGCTAACAGTTGGATTAATCCTTAAGGTTCCCACAACATATAATGAATTGCTTGAGGAAAAGTTTGTTTACTGTTAATGTTTAAAAATGTCCTTACAACCCACTACTAAACAATTCGAGCACTTAGTCCAATTCTATAGCTCAGAAGAGGTGCTCGTTAGTTTGCTAGCAGATTACTGTATTAAAGGCTTCAATCTTAATGAAACCTGTATTGTAATTGCGACCGACGAACATGTCTCTAAATTAGAATCAAAACTACTAATTCTGGGGTTTGATCCATATGACCTTATTAACGAAGAAAGGTTTGTTGTTATAGACGCTCATGTAATGCTATCGCACATCATGCAGGATGGAATGCCAAACCCTAAGTTGTTTGAAGAGGTGTTAGGGAATATGTTTGCAGGCATATCTGCTCCAGGACAAAAAATAAGAGCATTTGGTGAGATGGTGGCCATATTATGGCAAGGTGGCAATGAACGGGCCGCAATAATGTTAGAAAAGTTATGGAATAATCTGGGGAAGAATAGAAATTTTATGTTGCTGTGCTCTTATCCGGCAAGCATCATGGGAAGACCAGAAGATAAGCCATATTTGCTAATTTGCGACGAACATTCTCAGGTTATAGAGAATGGTCTGCAAGTTAATAGTTAATATCGTTTGATTAGGTCCTAAATTAAAGCAATTATCCCCGTGTAAAATGGGGTTTTTAATTCAGTTGGATAATATTTTTATTTATTGTTCAACAAAAACATATTACACTAAATTGTATGGGACGCTTGCTAATTATTTTTGGAATAATGTTAATTATAACTGGGGTGATTTTCAATCTTCTCGGAAGATTCAGTTTGCCTGGCGATTTCAAATTTCAACGGGGAAATTTTACTTTTTATTTTCCCATAGTAACAAGCATTGTGTTAAGTATTATCTTAAGTTTAATATTAAACTTTTTCTCGCGTCGGTAAGTCAAATAAAAATCTCACGTTTCGTGAGATTTTTATTACTAATGACCGCCGTGGCCATTGCCGCCGCTGGCTCTTCCGCGCCCACCACCTCTTTTTGCTCGGCCGCCGCTCCCGGCAATAGCTGCTCTTTGATCGAGTTTTGGTGACTTATATTTCGTTTTTTTCCCCATAAGTCTTTTCAAAATTAATTTAAACTTAATCTATCAGTAACTTGAGGTTATCGCTATTGTAATATAATCCTAACTGCTTCAATAAAGTTAGGAATTTTAACTGAATCCTTGTTATACTTATGAAAAGAATCTAACATGCAGCTTGATCATAAAGAAACAAAGAAAAATCGGATTTTTGCCGGACTAGCCATATTAATGGGCTTGGTAATTATGGCAATCGGTTTTGATATCATACCCGCTGATCCATCATCTAAGCACGCTCCTAATTGGGTAATCGCGGTGGCGGGTAGCGCATTCGTCCTTGCCGGAATAATGATCGGTGGAGTAGGGAAGTTGTCACTTCGCGCTAATAATTTTTTAGGCGCCCTCCTTGTGACAATGTTGGCCATTGTTCCGTTATGGATAGGTTTTGGTGAAGGGGAGAGACAATGTACGAATACCTTTCTTGTTACCCAGGAAATGCGCGAAAGTTCCTGCAGAATTGTTTTCGGGGGAATGGGACTTGTTTTATTTGTACCTTTGGTAATTTGGGCTTGGTCGAAGTTTATTAAAAACAGTTCGAAATGACAGATCTTTCTCTTGCAGCGGTTTTTTTGGGAGGGATGTTAGTATTAATTCCGGCTTGCGGCCCAGCTTTACTGCCGGCCTTTTTTGCATTCAGTTTTAAGGAGAAGTCCAAGCTACTTAAAGCTACCGTAAGCTTTATTTTCGGATTCACTTTGGTTTTTTTGGCATTTGGATTAAGTTTAAATTTTTTAGTTGACCTAATTTTTAAACCCGAACTGGTTAATGCTATCGTCGGTCTGTTCTTATTACTGTTTAGCTGTCTAAGTTTGTTCGGGGTCAGTTTAACGAGCAATAAACTACCGATCGGTTCTGGAACGTTCGTACTCGGGGCCACACTTGGTCTTACAATTGGAGGATGCAGTAGCCCCATTCTGGCTTCCGTCGTTGCGCTTTCTGCCACAAGCACTGATCTGTTGACGGCAGCAGTTTATCTTTTAACTTTTGAAGCAGGTTTATTTCTACCGTTAGTTGCTTTGTCAGTGCTATTCGATGGTCATCAAGTATTGTCTTCCAAATTGCTCCAAGGAAGATCTGTTACGATATTCGGCAAACAATTTCACACCACGAACATAATTGCTTTTGTTATCTTTTTTATCTTAGGTCTAACGTATTTGATTCCAAAGGCATTCAGCTGGCTCCAAACTGTCAGGGATTTGATACTGCAAAGTTTTTTTAAACTGAATGAAAAACTGCTTTTGATGAATACAAGCGAAGCAATCTGGATTTCCTTAAGCACTCTCGTTATCGGATTGGTTGTTGTGGTTCTTTTTCGCCGCCCCAGTAAGTAAACTTCAGAAAACTTGAATTTTTTTAAAGCAAATGGTAAGGTAAAGATACAAAAATATGAGTACGAAACAAAAAATCATCATAGTCGTTCTACTGCTCTTGGTTGCAATACTCGGCATCTCTGCCTTTAAGAAAGCAGGTAATAAAACCGAGGATAAGAACTCAGGCAATCCGCAGCAAAATAATTCTAATTCTGACCAAACGGATAACTTGGATCCTTCAACAATTTCGTTTGAAGATTTGCTTGCGCAGGACCCAGGCCCACAAGGTACTCCGGAGGAAATTAACGAATTTGCCTCCAAGGTTGCTGCTGTGGCCAAGCAAGCAGATGTTCTGAATGTTACAAATTGCAAACCAAATCCCCAGGTGATGAGCGTTAGACAAGGACAGGAATTTAGAATTAAGAACGATGGCACAGGCGAGCATAAAATTTATCATACGCAGGGCATAAACCTAACTATTCCTCCTAAGTCGAATAATACCTATAAGCCAGTGTTCAAATCACCGGGAATGTACGGCTATTTGTGTGATGAAAAAATGGCTGGTATGTTCTATGTCGTTGCTGATTAAATCTTACTTTTAAACGCTAGCAAAAAGCGGCTTAGGAGCCGCTTTTTTCTTTATTGAAATAAAGGTTTTTAACTGGTAAAATTTGGGTGAATTAAGCCTCAATGAAACACAACCTTTTTAAACAAATAAAAACTACTCAAATAATTATTGCCGTGCTCTCAATTGCATGTATCGGTTTGTTGGTTTATTCTTTCTCGGACAAAAACCCTAACAAAGGTAAGGCTGATTATGGGGAGATCGAGTCTATAAAAGGGTCAAATATGGATTTTGGACAACTTTCAAAATACTTCTCTGATCTGGCGGAGGAACAAGGCGGCGAGTACGCTTACAAATCCCTTGCCAAGGCTGCGGCACTTTCATATATCCCTCAAAATATTGATTTGCATCTCCTCGGTCACGTTGTTGGCGACGTACTTTATAAGCAAGAGGGTATCGATGGTATTAAAGTTTGTACTAATGATTTAAGGAACGCCTGTTCACATTCCATTGTGGTAGGAGCTTTACTGGAATTTGGTGAAAGTTCTTTGGGTGAAATTGTCGACACATGTAAGTTAGCGCCTGGCGGGAGTGGTGCTTATACCATGTGCATACACGGCTTAGGGCACGGCGTTCTTGCTTATACCGAGTACGATATGAAGAAAGCCATAGATTTTTGCGGCAAGATTATGCCACCGAGTTTTGACCGAGTATATGTGGAATGTGCCGGGGGAATTGCGATGGAGATGATGTCGGGAATAAACGATCCTGAAGCCTGGCGAAAGCAATCGGTTAACTACTTTAAAAAAGACGATCCTCTGGCGCCTTGCAACATGGATTTTATGCCAAAGGAAGCTCAACCCATTTGCTATAATTTTTTAACTCCGCATTTAATTGAAGCTTCGGGTGGAAATTTTGGATCTCCTACGCCAGAAGATTATAAAGCGGCATTTAAGTTGTGTGATACTATTCCTAAAAATCAAGATGCTAATCGTAATTCGTGTTTCGGTGGCTTGGGCAAAGAATTTCCTGTCCTGGTTAATAACCGCAATGTACAAAACGTAACTAGTTTGAGTGATGATAAACTGAAAACTATTTATGAATGGTGCAGTCTTGGAATCGGAGAAGAAAGCACTAGGGCTTGTTTAAATTCAAGTCTGCAATCTCTTTATTGGGGCGGGGAGAACGAACCTCAGATTTCTATCCGTTTCTGTCGAACGATGGGGACCAGCGAGCACCAAAACTTTTGCTTTGAAAACTTGTTTGGTTCAGTATCATATTATATTTCCGATTCAAGTTACAAGAAGCAATTTTGCTCTGACGTTCCGGAGAACTTTCAAGATAGATGTAAAAGAGCTTTGTCCATATGAAAACTAGTTATCTAAAAAAGCCTAATTTTTGGATAGGACTACTGGTCCTGTCTTTGTTAGTGGAAACAGTCGTAATTTTTGGGCCTGAAGCCATGAACAAAGAGGGAGCAGATCAAAAATTATCTTATAACGAATTTGCTGACCAAGTTATGGAAAAATGCAAGGATGCAAATTACCGACCTGCCTGTTATGACGAGGAAATTCCAAAGCTGACCAATCGAATAACAATGGAAGAGGCATTTGAAGTTACAAAAATAATTCAAACTAGCGATCAGTCCTATCCGTACTGTCATGTGTTGGGTCACGAACTCAGCGCTCAGGAAGTGAGGAAAAATCCCGACGACTGGAAACAGGTAGTTACCAGATGTCCTTCCGGAGTTTGCTCCAATGGCTGTATCCATGGTGGATTCCAGGAAAGGTTTCGTGCGGAATATTTAACGCCGGAACAGGTGGAAGAGCTTAAACCAGAGCTGGCTTCCATATGTGAAAGAAGACCAGACTGGAATCCTACAGGCTTAGAACAAGGATCCTGTTATCATGCCCTTGGTCATCTGACAATGTATTTAACCCAAGCAGATATCAATCAATCAGTTCGGTTATGCAATGAAGTTGCGAAGAAGGCAGATGGTCGGGATTTTTCTCAGCTTTGTTATGACGGAGCTTTCATGCAGATTTTTCAACCTCTTGAAGCAGAAGACTTTACTTTGATTGAAGGAAAGGAAATTGGCTTATCTCAGGTTTTGGATTTCTGTCGAACGTTTGAAACTGAGGCAAGAAGCTCTTGTTGGAGTGAGTCCTGGCCTTTGGTTAGATCACAGGTCCTTAAGCCACAAGGATTGGTGCAGCATTGTTCCAACAAAGCAGTGGGTTTGCGTCAGGTTGATGCGGATCGATGTTTCTCATCCTTGGTTTATGTTGTCACGAGCCAAATGGAATTCAAAATTCCTGAACTGAAAGAGTACTGCGCGGATCTGCCCCAAGCTATCGCTGGAGTTTGTTTTTCCAACGTCGCATCTCGGCTGATAGAAACCGACTACCGGAACATTTCTAAATCGGTGGATGTTTGTTCATCTGCCGACAATGAATCGCAAGACAAGTGTTTTAATGAATTGTTAATTTATTCAAATTATAATTTTCATTCCAATTCACCCGAGTTCCAGCAGCTATGTAACGCTCTGCCAGGGGAATGGAAAAACCGGTGCGTATCAAGGGGTAGCATTTAATGTTTGTCAATAAAAAGGCAAAAATTATTTTGGGAGCTTTAGCAGTTATGGGTCTTATGGTTTATATGCAAAAATCCAATTCGGACGAGTTGCATTCTAATTTGGAAAAAACCGAAGCAACAGACCAACAACAAGATGAAATACGCCAATTGTTCAAAAAAGACATATCAAATAACTCTCAACTTGCATATGAAAATTTTAAACAAGATTATGCCAATAATTCTTCCAGACATACCCTAGCTCATGTTTTTGGTGAAGAGCTTTATGTGTCAGAAGGGTATAACGGAGTGGCAGTTTGCGATGATACATTTGAGTTTGGCTGCTATCATGGATTTTTTTCTGCCGGACTTAGTTCGGGGGATATGAATGAAATTTACAAATTTGACGAAGCTTGCAAATCCAAATGGGGAGAAAAGTTTCTGCCGTGTCAGCATGGCATTGGTCATGGAATATTATCCCAAGGAATGGATTTAAACGAGGCATTAGAGTGGTGTAAAAAGATTACGTGGCATCCTACCGGCGGATGTACCAGTGGAGTGTTTATGGAATATAATTTTCCGACTCTAACAGATCATAGTGGAACTGCTCCCCGAAAACTGTCCGGTGATAATTATTATTCACCTTGCGATAAGGTTTCTGTAGATTTTGTAAATGGTTGTTATTTTGAATTGCCGCAATGGTGGTTGTCTGTGGTAAACAGAGATTTTGGCAAAATGGGTCAGCTATGTAATGACGTAGAATCTGGCAATGGACGACAATGGTGTTTTTATGGAATCGGCAATTATGCGGCAGCAAATTCTAACTTTAATATTTCTAGTACGATAACAATATGTGATTCGATTGATGTTAAGGACGGTCAAAATTGGTGTCGAGAGTCAGCAGCATGGTTATATCTACCAAAAGCTAATCAAGCTGAAAATGTTAAAGCCCTCTGCGGTAAAATTCCGGAATGTCTTCAAAGGTTAAAATTAAACCCTTATTTTGATGAAAAACAAAATTAATAAATATATTAGCAAATTGAGCAAACGCCACCTTATATCAATCGTTATTATTCTTTTGGGTTTAGCGACTTACTTTTCTATTAACGTCTTTAAGAAGGAAAATTTTGATCATCTCGAAACCTTAGCCTTGATGCGCCAAGAAGAAAAGCCCGTATTTGCTCAGATGCGCGAAAGTTTGCCGGAACTTCTTAAAAAAGGTGGAGTCACAGGGGCTTTAAATCTGGCTGCCGACGCCTTTAAAAAAGAAGATATTACCATGTATGAATGTCATACTTTTTCTCATCTCCTAGGTCATCATTCACCGTTAAGCGATGAAGAAAATCTCCGTGTAATCATGGATTTTGGTCCAGAATTTTGCGAGGGCGGATTTAAACACGGCTTGGAATCCCAAATAGTACTTTCAGAAGTTAATTTTAAAGAGCGATTGCATAGATTTTGTGACGTGCTAATCCAAAATAATTTAGGCGGATGTTTTCATGGCGCAGGACATACGTTCATGAGACAAGCCTTGGACGCATTAACCGCAGTTAAGTTATGCGATGAACTGGTTCAGACTTATACTCACAGCATCACTGATTGTTATACTGGGATTTTTAGTGAATATACCAATCTCGCCGGCGGCGTAGACGGAGAGACCGGATTAGAATTTCCTGATGGACCGGCTATTCTTCTGAAGAATCCGCCGCTCGATATTTGTTCATCTCTTCCGGACCATATGCAATTGGCCTGCGCACTCGAGCTAAATGGTTTGGGGATTTCGGAACAATCCAAACCGGAGGATATAGACCGAAAACTACGGGAATGTGTCGCCGGCAAACACCGCTTTGAGTTGCAAAAAGCTTGCGTCCAGAGTGTTGCGGCAGTGGGAGCTCAACACGAACTTCCAAAAACCAAGGAGATGAAGGTTCTGCCTTTTGCCTTAACACTTTCACCTGAATTTAGAGCTAGTTATATAGTCGGAGCGGCCACGGAAATGAAGCAGTTCTTAAAAAATGGAGTTAACAAAAACTGGCAAGTATTTTGTAACGGCTTTAAAACTACAGAGGATAAAACCTTGTGTGAAAGTATTTTGAAGTAATCATGTTTAACAAAATCGCAATTATATTAGTTTCAATAATAATTATTCTTGGTGCCGTTTATAGTTACCAAAGTTTTTTTTCTGGTGAAACTGGCACTAACCACTCTGTGATTTTAGGGCCAGGCGGATTTGAACCCAAAGAGCTGTCTATTAATGTTGGGGATACGGTAATTTTCAGCAATAGTAAAGGCAATCAATTTTGGCCAGCGTCTGATCTGCACCCAACCCATGCCTTATATCCGGAATTCGATCCTATGCAGGTTGTTGAAGGGAATAAAACCTGGAGTTTCAAATTCCAAAAAGCAGGAACTTGGAAATATCATGATCACTTAACTCCCGTATATACTGGGACCATTATCGTTGGCGGCAAAGGGAGCGCAAAAAACGCAACAAAAAATGTTGAGACGTTTAATATTGATGAGCTGTTTGCTCAATTTCCAGCCGAGGGTGCACCGGCTTCCGAATTTCAGGCGTGGAATTCCAAGGTAGAAGGTTACGCTAAAGAAAGTTCAGTGCTTAACATTTCCCAATGTTCCCCACAACCGCCGGTTGTAAGATTGAATCAAAAACAAAGTTTGGTAATTAAGAATAGCGATACGGTTAATCATCACCTAATCCACGGTCCAATCGATAATCCAGAAATTCATTTGGAAATTCCATCGGGAACGGAAATATCATATGAGATCAATTTCCCCAATCGTGGAGTGTTTGGTTATAAATGCGACAATAAAAGAGTGGGTATATTTTTTGTAACATGATAAAAATCAAAAAAATATTTAAATCTTTTTATAAAAAGCACGAAAAGCTGTCTTTATTTTTTTTGCTTCTGACTTCACTGTTATTTGCAGTGTCATTGGTATTTATAGTGTCCGATTTTGATAAAGCAAAAACGGATTCCAAGTATTATGTGGTACTAAGGCCGGATGGCTTCCATCCTAAAGAACTTGTCGTACCAAAAGGTGCCACTGTAGTTTTTAGTTCGGAGAATGAATTGTTTTGGCCCGCCAGTTCTCCTCACCCTGAGCATACTGACTATGCCGCATTTGATCCTAAAAGACCTCTTGAACACTCGGAAACTTGGGAATTTGTCTTCGACAAAATAGGAACATGGTTATACCATGACCATATTCAGCATGGAAGAGTTGGCAGAGTCACAGTGGTAGAAAATTTAGACACCGATGCCCTCATTGCATCGGCAAAAACGGATTGTCTTGAGCTGCCGGAAGAACAAAAACTGGGCTGTTGGGATTCACAGTTGGAAAAGGTGTTGGTATCTGCTGGTTTGGATGCGGCTTTCAATGCATTTCAGGAAATTTACACCACGGAACCTGATGTGCCCAAGGCCTGTCACGAATGGGGGCATGTTTTGGGTGAAGCCGCCTTCGATTTATATAAAGTCGGAAAAGACATTAGCTTCCGAAAAGAAATGGGTTATTGTGGTTATGGATTCTTTCATGGCTTTTTGGAAGGCATGACTGCCTATACCGGCGACGTAACCGAAGCGAGTAGGTGGTGCCAATCGCTCATTAAGAATTTAGAAAACAATCAGGGCCCATGGAAAAACTGTGTCCATGGAGTTGGCCACGGATCAACTGCTTGGCTTTTAGAGAACAAACACAATTGGGGCAACTTCCAGAAAGTGGCGGATCTTGGTTTGGATTTATGTGAAAAGGCATTTGAGGAAGGCGATTTGGTTGATTGTTATGACGGCGTTTTTAACGAGCTTCATCTGGAACTGCTCAACAGTGAGTATCAGCTTAACTTTAGGGACTTTGTGGCGAAAAACGATCCTTATTATTATTGCCGTGGGCAGCAAGATCGGCACAAGGAGTCTTGCTATTTTGAATTCGCTGGAATTTTTTACAAATTGTTTGATTTTGATTTGCAGGCCGCAACTGACTATGTAGTGAAAAATACTGAAGATCTTGATAGGAGAGGGCCAAGAGTCATTGCTAAGTTAGCGGCAGACTTTATGCAATTCGATATTGTTAACAGTGATTATAAAAATAACATTCAGGTCTGTCGTACGGTTCCAAATAAACTATTTGAGCATTGCTTGAACGGAATTATTAATGGATTTATCCAACACGGCGAACCGGAAAATCTTCATACTAGATCACTGGCTTTTTGTAAGGCTGACTATCTTACCGAAAATGAAAGAAAATCTTGCCATCATACATTATTAGGGTATCTGAGGTGGCATTACACAGTTGATAAAATGAAAGAAGTTTGTGGATTGGTCGGCAAAGAATATAAAGAAGAATGTTTACCTCATGAACTTAAATCGATATAAGAAATTAATACTGGTTACTTTTTGTTTACTTGCCGTAAGCACGGTTTTAGTTGTGGCAACAGAAAGAAACAATAAGGCCCCGATTGTAAATGATAGTGTTGAGTGTACTCCGGAACAAAATCCTCAACAATGCTGGGAAACCATGATTTCGGGAACATTGAAAAATTTAGGCTTGGATCAAGCTTTTGAAGTTTTGTCTGAACTTTATTCCACGGAACCGGCATTCGCAGCGGATTGTCATAGTTACGTTCATTTGTTGGGTCAGGCAGCATATGACGAGTTTTCTAAGGGAAAAAAGATTAATTTAACTCCCAAGAGTTCTTATTGCGGATATGGTTTTTACCACGGTTTTATGGAGACATTGTTATGGAGCGGGGATAGCATAGAAACCGCAAAGTCATTTTGTAAGCAGGCTGGAGTTCAGCTGGCTGAACAGACAACCGACGCCGAAGGAGCTTGTTATCACGGGATCGGACATGGAGCCATTGATGGTTCGGATCCTAGATACTGGGGGGATCCAGAGGCCATGATTAAACCTGGGATGGATTTGTGCCGGGCTGTTTCTCCTGATCCGCGATTGCTTTATAGATGTGTTACCGGCGTTTATAATTCCATAGAGATTTTATCGCAAGATCCAAAGTACAAGCTTACTATGATGATTGATGACCCTGTCTATCTTTGCCCCAGCCAGCCTGAGGAGTTCCAGGAGGGATGCTATTCCAATATGATTCCAGCCATTTTAAGAGTGACTGTTGGTGATTACAAAAAATCATTAGCGATTGTAGAAAGTATAAAAGAGGCTGGTGGCTCATCCAAAATCAAGCAGAGTGTAGTAGAGGGAACAATTTATGAATATGTTCGAGCAAACCTAAAAGAACCGGGAGTAATTTTAACCGATGGGTTAGCACTTTGCCGTTCACTAGCCGAAAATCTTAGACTATCATGTGTCCGTGGACTTTCTGGGGGTTATATGAAATACGGCGAGCCTGAAAGAGAATACGTTGCCGCTCTGGATTTTTGCCAAAAAGCTGCACTCAACGCAACGGAGCGTAATACTTGTTATGAATCAGTATTATCTCGTTTGAGAATTTGGTACTCAAGTGCCAAATCAGAAGAGATTTGCGGTTTAGTGCCCAAACAATATCAAGGACTTTGCATTAATTAAATGAATAACAAAAAACTAACAATTACAATCCTTATTCTAGCTCTTGTCGCCGGGGCTGTTTGGATCTTTAAGGCTGAGAACACAAACAAACCTCAATCTGAACGGGAAAAGTTTTTTTCCAAAGATCAAATCAGCTCATCTGACGTGGTAATAAGGCAAACAGAGTCAGGGTATGAACCGGAAACTATAACCATAAAGAAAGGTCAGCGCGTGGTTTGGGTTAATGAAACCAATACCTTTATTTGGCCTGCCTCTAATTTGCATCCGACTCACAATATTTATCCAGAATTCGATCCTAGAGAGCCATTTGATAAAGGAATGGCGTGGTCTTTTACCTTCGATGAGGTTGGAGAATGGTCCTTTCATGACCATTTAAAACCGAACAGAAGGGGAATGGTTAAGGTTGAAGAATAATTTTCTTCAGAGTTGAATTATGAGTAATAAAATGATAAACTTAGGACAATAAAAGCCATGCCAAGGAAACCAAAGACACAATCAGAATCAGCAAAGGAAAATAAAGAGCTCGAAGAGTTTGTAATTCCAACTTCTGATCATGCGTTAAGCGATGATGATTTTGAAAACATCCAACCCCGACGCAGTAACATATTAGTAAGGACATTAACTCCTTTAAATTCAGTTTTGGCCATAATTTTAGCACTGACTGTTTACAATACATACAGAATTGAGTCAGGATATTCCAACAATAATCTTCAAAATACTGGTATCGTTCAAGGTGAAGGACAAAATTACGATTATGGTGAATTGGTAAAATCGATTGGAAAGGATGCACCTTTCCAAGGTAACCCTGATGCCGAGCTTATTGTGGTGGAATTAGGGGATTATCAATGTCCTTTTTGCAAAAGGTATCAAGATACGGTCTATCCTGAACTTAAACAAAGATATATTGATAGTGGCAAGATAAAATTTGTTTATCTTCAGATACCATTTTTAGGCAATGAATCCTATTTAGCTTCCAACGCGGCTAAGTGTGCCCAGGAACAGAATAAATTTTGGGAATATCATGAACACCTATATGCAAATCAAGGTGGGGAGAATTCAGGGGCTTTTAATGTAGATAAGCTTAAAGGATTCGCTAAAGATATTGACCTGAACACATCTCAATTTAATAAATGTCTCGATGATAAAAAATACTCCGAGCAAATTGATAACGAAAAAATACTGGCTTCAAAATATAATATTCGAGAAACCCCAACTACAATTGTTGGTGAGATGATGACTGCGGGAGCATATCCACCTGAAACATTCATCTCGCAGATAGATTCAAGGTTAAAATAAAAATTTTGGTGAAAAACACTGCCTTCCCTGGGCAGTGTTTTTTGATAAATTTATGAATTGACGGCAATCATAAATTGAAATAGAATTAATTATTAATAGCAGTGGTAGGAATTCAGAACAGAATCAAACACATCTTCGGTTCCTCTTGTAGGGCCGGACAATCAGGAGGAACCATGTCTCATTTGTCTTTGCGCCTTGCGCTATGTTCGCTGTTCGTCCTTTTCGGTGCAGATCTTGTCGGCTCAGTGGACAGTTCCAAGACGGCCAAGAGAACGCCAGAAGAAATCACTCTGTTGGTTTCGACTGACAGAGGTGTTTCTGGCGGTGTCTACCTTGGCTTCCACGGTGAATGCAAAGCTCTCGTTGCTCTGCACGCTGTGGAAAATGTTCGCGAGTCGAAACTGAAGCGAGGCTTCCAAACGGCGACTGGCACACTCGAATGGCCACAGAAGCCAACCAAACAGCAAAAGATTGATGACCTTGCGGTTCTCAATCTCAGTTGGAAAATTGGCGACTGCATGCAATTCGAGGAATTGGTCGAGGATCCGGACGTGTTCTACCGGAACGTGGCAGAGGCCTTCGGCTATCTCAACGAGAACGCTGTGGGTAAGATCCAGCGGCATTTTGTTGCAGAGCGACGTCACCGAGCCGGCATCCGTTATTGGTATTTCCCGGAACTGTTCAATCGGGGATCGTCGGGCTCGCCTCTCTTGGTGGACGGCCGCATGATTGGCGTTGTCTGGGGCAATCTCACTGACGATGATCAGGGAGCTAGCACCAGATATGGTGCGGCCATGACCAACAGTACCATTCGCGAAAGACTTCGAGACTATCTGAATCAGCGCATCGCGTTGAATTCGACTAGATGACGACGATGCCTTAGCGGGGTCCGGTGTTTCCACACTGGCCCCTTTTTTTGTTTAAAATTGACTTTTGGAAGCATTATATGACATAATGGTTTTATAAAGTTTACGTTTGAGAAACAAAAATGCCAGATAATATAAAGGATAATTTAAAAACAGCCAATAAGCAGTTAAAATCAGTCAGAAACCAAGTCCTTCCGGCTTTAATACTTTTCGTATTTTTGCTTGGGGCTTTTATCTATTTAAAAACTAGACCTAATCCGGAACTTAAGCCAAATTCAAATGTAGTAGAGGTTTCAACCCCCGGTGAAAAAAAACCGGATAAAATGCCTGAACCTGATATTAAGCTTTCTGTTCAAGAATCAGAGGCACAAATCAACCCTCATTTAAAGATATCGTTTTCGGAGATCACTGGAACAAAACCAGCAACGGTCGAGTCTTTGCCTAGACAAGTCAAATCCTTGATAGTTTCGGAAGGTACAAATGTTAAGGTTTCAGAAATTGAATACTCTGACGGAAAGACTGGGCACAAAATTGAGCATGACCTGCTTGCAACATCCACGCTTACATTAATTAGTTTTTTTGAATTAACGTTAAAGAATGTAGATAATTATAGTTGGCAGAGATTATTTAATGCTAGTAGCACTTCAGTTGCAGTGGTCGAAGCTGAGAATCTGGATTATAAAGTTAGAGTCAAAGCTGTGAAGGAAGAAGGTAAGGAAATTAAAGTTACAATTCAAACGGTCTCCATTGATGACAATTAAAAATACCCTAATCTATTTGAGTTTGATATTATTGGTGGTTGGTGTTTTATTTTTTTTCAATTCAGCACGCGTTTCGGCAGATTGGACTTGCGGTACTACTGTTTGTGGTGGCTCTATCTTTAATCCGTGTATCGGTGGTTCGCTTACATGTGTTGACAGCAGTTGTTCGAGCGGGAGCTGTCCTTCGGGATCTGTGTCTTGTTCCGGGAACGGAATGTCTTGGTCATGTTCTGGTAACGCCTCATGCGGATCGTGTACATCATATTCTCAAGGTAGTTACTATGGCCAAGGCAGTTATTACACTCAAGGCAGTTATTACGGCCAAGGATCATATTATTCGCAAAGCAGTTACTACTCACAATCTAGCTACTATTCTCAGTCTTCTTACTATTCTCAATCTAGTTATTATTCTCAAGGGAGTTACTATTCGCAAAGCAGTTACTCTTACTCCCAGGGTTCATATTATTCCCAAGGCTCATATTATTCTCAGGCGTCTTACTATTCTGAAGCATCTTATCCGCCTCCAACCCCTACTGCTCCATCGAATTTAGTCTTAAATACTTCAGTATGTCGAGAAGTCCGGTTAACTTGGAATGATAACTCGAATAATGAAACAGGATTTAGGATTTTTAGAGCCGGTGCTGTAGGTGGTCCCTATGTTGCGTTGGTTCCAGATAATGCTGCCAATGACACCACCTTTACTGACTCCACCGTTACGCCAGGAAATAATTATTGGTATCGAGTCACAGCCTTTAACGGCAGCGGACAATCGATTCACACGCAAGCCGGACCAGCTAATCCTCTAGATTGCGTGGCAGATCTATCCAGTTCCGTTAAGACTATTACGCACGTTAACGGAGCGCCATATACTAGCGCAACCACTATCAATGCCGGCGACATCTTGGAATTCCAGATCACGCTTATTAATCAGGGCCCGTCCAATGCCGAAATCAATTATATTTGTGACCACATGTCTCCGAACTTGATTATCATTAACGGAAGCCTAGAAGTTTCTGGTGGGGGCAACAATGGGGGGATGACAGCAAATAGTCCTACTTGCGGAGGAGCTAACCATCACATCCTCCGAGCCAATGGAATTAAGGCACCAGGCAATCCTAACTGGATTGTGTCGTACCAAGCAAGATTTAATCCCGTAACTAATAATACTTTTGAGGTTTGTGCAAATAATGCTGATATAAATTACGATGACAACGTAAGCGGCAGGGTAGAAAACGTGCCCATGGCGAGTTTATTATGTAAGACTGGCAAAGGTGGCAATCCACGATTCAGGGAAGTTATTCCATAAAAAGATAAGCATCAAAACACCGCTTTCTGAGGCGGTGTTTTTTGTTAAAAAAAGGACAATTGACGATTATCCAAGAATGTTTATACTAATGATTGCTAGGGCTTATATTAACTACTTATATGAAAACCAGAATATCAGGGTTGTTTATTGCGATCAGTTTAGTGTTTGTGTTTCCTTTGATGGTAATTGCCGCCGGAACTCTTTCGATAGGTCAAACTTTTGTTAATTTAAATGTTGGTCAGACGATGAGTATTTCTTATTCGCCGCCCTTTGGTCAGACGGCAAATATTTTTTACAATTCCAATACTTCGGTTGTCAGCGCGAGTGTTGCTTCTAATAATACGGTAATACTCTCTGGATTGAATTCTGGAAATGCCGAAGTGAGACTCTGCACATCTGATTTAACTTGCGGCACTATCTCAGTTAATGTGGGTAGCGGCGGGTTAGGTCCCGTAAGTGTTAATCCTAACAATCTTACAATGAATGTAGGGGAAGTCAGAAACGTTTCTTTATTTTCCAATTCCGGTCAATCCTTTTTTATAGGGCATAACAGCAATTCTAATATTGCCTCAGGATCCATTGTCGGCAATAATATGGAAATCAGAGCATTTACTTCGGGTTCGACTGTGATCAGAGTATGTTCTGGGTCTTCCAACAACTGTGCCGATTTATTTGTGAACGTTACTGGTACATCAAATATCACTTTTAGCCAAAATAACCTCAACCTAGCTGTTGGTCATTCGGCTGTGGTAAACATTTTTGGCGGTAGCAACGGTTACTATATCCAGAATAATTCCAACCCCTCCGCATTAAGTGCTTACATATCTTCTAGTAACCTTAATTTGTTGGCATTAACCCATGGTGCTTCCCAAATCACCGTTTGTAATTTTGGAAATAATAGTTGTGGGATTGTGCATGTGACGACTGATATCGGTAGCTTTCCTCAATTCGTAACATTTAATTTGCCGCAGCCCACAGTCGGGAATTTCTATTCTCATCAAATCCAGGTTACTGGTGGCAGTCTGCCATATCATTTTCAGCTGAATTCCGGTTCGCTTCCATCAGGACTCAACCTTTCAGGCTCGGGAATCATAAGTGGAACTCCGAGCAACGATACGCCTCATAATTTCACCGTCCGCGTTTTTGATTCGCAGGGCAGGAACGTAACAAGTGGTAACCTATTTTTGAAGGCCACAGGGTCAGTATTAGGAACGAATATTTATCCTAACGGAACCTTGATCAATGACGGCGGAACAATTTACACTACGTACAAGAACACCAAAAGTGGTTTTGCTAATATGTCTGCTTTTACCGGTTTAGGCTACAGACTGTCCAACGTTATCAGTGCTAGCACTCATAACCTAACTAACAACGGTTTTACAGTTAACAGTTCAAACATTGCCCACCCTTGGGGAACCTGGATTAAGAGCGGAAGCACTATTTATTTTGTTCATGAGAATGGCCTTATTCCTATAAGCCATTATGATGTTTTTGTTTCCAACCAAGGCCGTGATGCTATGGTTGTTCCAGCCAATTCGTTTGATTTCAACAAACCGATACTAAGCGTGATGACCTATTCTGATTTACGATTAAGATAGAGCTACTTTTTGTAGTTCGGCTACAGCCGTCATAAGCCTAGAAACCCCGATACCTCCTCCGAATCTAGGAAAGAAGTCCAGGGATAGAAATTCATCCAGCTCAGCCTCAACTCGATCCTTACCAAAGAGATCGTAAAGTTTTGCGGCGTATCCACCGTCGCTGATGGTGTGGAATAATTCCCGCATTTCTGCCTTATCTGAACTTCGTTCCGCGCTACCGATTGTTTCCTGGCCGTTGATAATGACATCAATCTTGTTGGCATGGTCTCCGGATTTTTTCATATTCCAGAATGGTGAGGTGTATATTGGAAACTTTTCGAGAAACACAATGTTTCCAAAATCCTCTTTCATTTTATTTTCTTCTTTACTGGTAAGTTCCAAGGCTTTGTAGTATTTTGCCACTTCGTCATAGGATTTATGGACGAAGTTTTTTTGTTGTCCAAAGCCGAGATATTCAAGCAGTTGGGCTTCCGTAGCTCGCAAATCATCCAACGTGCCCTTAGATTCAAACTCGAACATCGGGAAGATTATTTTATGCCGACCTGGAATAGGATTTCGTTCGTTGCGGTAGCTGGTTGAGACACAGAATACGCCAGGAAGGGTAGGTTTGGTAAGCAATTCGTATTCAAGCCACATCTGGCC